>DASXGO010000278.1:0-8587 GCA_036489055.1 Candidatus Cybelea sp.
TCCGTACTGTAGACGTACGGCACCCTCGTAAAGTACAGGGTTACGGTCGGCACGTCGAGCGCGAGCTGCTGCTGAACGATGAAATAGTCTTGTTTGCGTCGCCCCTGGTCGATGGTCTTGAGGGCATCGTTCATCGCATCCGTCGCCGTTTTGTTCGTCCAGAACATCGCGTTCTGGCCGTGCGGTGCGAGGTTGTCGGCGGAATAAATTGCGCTATCGTCGGGATCTGCCGCGCCGATCCAGCTGAATAACGCGACGTCGTAGTGGCCGCCTTGTAAGATCCCGTTCGTCGAGTTGTCGAAGAACTCGCTGGTCGGATAGTTCTTCACGTCGGCTTGAGCGCCGACGTCTCGCCACTGACGCTGCAATATCGTTTCGTTTGCTTTCCCCAAATTTGACTCGGTCTGAGTACTCAACGAAAATTCGAGGCGCTGCCCGTTTTTTACGCGGATGCCTCCGGGGCCCATCTTCCAACCGTCCGCATCGAGCAATGCGGCGGCTTTTGCCGGATCGTACGGATAGTGCGCGACGTCGTCCGTATATGCCCAGGAGAAGTGCGGCTGCTGGTCCGTGTCGGCTGGGATCGCCGACCCGTGAGCCACTTTGTAGATGATCTCCTGTTTGTTGGTCGCGTATGCAAGGGCGCGTCTAACTTGAATATCGCCCACGATCGGATGACGCAGGTTGAAATCGAAGTGCGACCATTGAAACGCGTCAACTCGAACCGCTTTGAGACCATTTCGCGGATCGCCGGCAAGCTGAGCGTAGACGGGCCACTTCAGTCCGGTACCCTCGGCAACCATGTCCAGCTCGTGCGTTTGCAGCTGCGTAATCGAGGTGTTCTCGTCCGGTAATATCTTGTAGATGACTTCCTTCAGCTTGGGCGGCCCGAGATAGAAGTAGGGATTCGCGACCATGCGAACGTCTTGACCGCGATTCCACGCGACGATTTTAAACGGGCCGCTTCCGACCGGAAGAGAGTTGTAGGGCGCCGTATTGAACGACCCTTTGTCGTCGTTATACTTGGCCAACAAGTGCTCGGGCATAATCGGTGCGTTGCCGTTCTCGCTCCACAGCTGCTGCAGGAATGGCGCGTAGAGCTTCTTCATGTGAATCACGGCAACGTGCGGGTCGCTGCAATCAATGCTGCCGATGTCTTTGTAGCCGTCGGTCGTGATGACGTTGTTGTGCGGATTCATCACGGCTTGCCAGGTAAACTTCATATCGTTGCAGGTTAACGGAACTCCGTCTTGCCACCTGATGTTCGGTCGAAGCTTATACTTCAGCGTCAGACCGTCGTTGCTGACGTCCCCGTTGGCGATCGTGGGAACTTCCCGCAACGCGTCCGGCACCGGATGCGCGTTCGCGTCGTAGCGAATCGTCCACGAGAATGCGAACATCGAGATATCGAGCGTCGGCGTCGCCGAATTGAGCATGACGTTCAGGGTCTTTGGATCGGAAGATTCCGTAAAGCGCAGCACACCCGGCTGCGTCCATGGATTGCGGCCTTGGCCGCCGGCTCCGACGCCCGAAACTTTCGAGCACGAACTCGCCGCCACAGCGAGCCCGAGCAGTACGATCCTGCTCCACTCCTTGAAACTCAAGCAGACGCTCCTTCTTCACTGTCGCCGCCGCGCATCGTATTAGGGTCGATGCCGCGAGCGGTGCAAAACGCCACATATGCGGCAGGCGCGATCTCCGACGGTTTGATCTCGCTGCGGCCGCCCCAAAAAACGTTTGTATAGGAGAAGTCTATCCCTGCTTCGCGCAGGTGTGAGTCAATGGCAGCTTTGTGGGCCAGAACGACCGGCTTTTCCATCCCGTGCGCTACGGCCATCACGTTCACATTGTGGAATTCGGGGCCGCCTTCACGCCAATACGCATGCGTAATGACGTAATGGCGCCCGACTTCGCAGCCGGCTTCCATTTCTCGTCCGGCCGGAACGGCCCAATGAAAGAGCGCGTTGTAGCGCGTCGCGCGTTCGTTTCCAGCCGTGGCTTTCACGTGCTCGAGGAAGGTTGAAAACCGCCCGATCACGCCGCGCTGCTCGAGCCCCGTGGCGACTGCGACGAACGTTTCGAAATCGACGCCGGCTTCGGCTGCGCGCGCCCGCCAAAGATCGCGGACGATCTCGTCGGGCGCGAACTCGCGCTTCAGCGCGCCGAGCACCCGCCATTCGAGATCCGAGAGTTTGACGAGCGAAGTCTCCAGCGGACGCGCGGGCTCCTCCGCGCGGGCGCCGGGCTCGAGCCCACGCCGGCGAACGTGTCCTACGCCCAGCGTGAAGAGCATCTTCGCCGGCATCAAACGAAAGCGGTCGGCGCCGACTTGACGGCCCAGCCACTCCGCGTGCTTGTGCAGCGAATACCCTTGCGGCACCTTCAGCGTCGTCCACAGCCGATAGCTGCTTCCGGGCGAGACGGCATCGGTGGTCCGGATCACGACATGACCCGAGAACGGATCCTCCGCAGACATGTAATCAAACGCTACGTCCAGTCGCTCGGGCGAAATCTCCCAGGCGCAGAGCGCGCCGCTCGCGAGGCTCGTCGAGAGCAGCGTCTGGCGCACGCGGCGGATCGTCCCGGCCGCAAGCATCGCAACGATCCGCTCGATGACCGTTTCTACCGCGATGCCGCTGCGCGAGCTAATCTCCCCGAACGGATCCGTTTGGAAGCCGGCCAACCGATCTTCGGAGACGGCCAAAATCGCGGCATTGACGGGGTCGGAGATCCTCGCCGAGGCCTCCGAAATTTGACGCATTAAGGCGGGTTAGATTTGTACGTCGCTGACACCCGTTGCGTACAAGTAGTTTTGCTCGGCGGTGTAGACCCCGTAGAGGGCCGAGATGTACCCGGATTGTGCCGTCGTCAGGTTTGCTTCCGCAGTGACGACGTTGAGAATTGTGGTGGCTCCGACTTTATACTGCGCCTGAGTCGCACTCAAGGAAACTTGCGCCGAGGTCAGCTCCGAGCGCGCCTGCACGAGTGAGGCTCGCGACGAGATCAACGTCGCAAGCGCCGACCGGACGTTCGATTCCACGGTGAGCTTGGTCGTGTTGAGGTTTGCAATCGCTTGATCGAGTTGCGACGCCGCAACCGCAACGTTGTAGTTGGTTTGGCCCTGGTCGTAAATTGGAATGGAGAGATTCAGGCCGATGGTTTTCGCGTTCGTCCAACTCGACGGGAATCCGTTCGGTGCCAAGTTTCCGGTCGGACAGGCCGAAACGCCGGTCACGTCGCCTTTCTTCCCCGTCACCGTTGTCGAGAAGCAATCGATGAACTGGCGGCTTATGCCGTCGGTCGCGCCCGCTGATAGCACCGGAAAGCGCGCCAGCTTTGCATAACGGAGTGCCTCCTGCGCCGAGTGCACGTTGTAGACCGCTGAGATGTAGTCCGGGCGCATGATGAGAGCGCGCGTTAAAGACGCCGCATAGTTTGGATTCGGAACCGACGGCTGTGCCGTCAGCGATTTCGGCACGACTTCTGCGTCGGCATCGAGACCCAGCGTCGTCGCGAACGTCGCCTGCGCGCCGATCGCAACGCCCTGCGCCGTCACGAGATTGCCCCGGGCCTGGGCGGTTTGAAATTGCGCCGCGGCGATGTCGGAACGAGCCGCCGCGCCGTTGCGGATCTGGGCTGCGACCGAAGCTTCACTAACTTCGAATTCGCGCACGAGCTGCGCATCGGCGGTAACGGTCGCATCATTTTCAAGCACGGCGTAGTAAGCGTTTGCGACGTCCAAGGCAAGCGTCTGCAGCTGCCGCAAGAGCGTCGCGCGACCGGCGATGTCGGCATACTTCGCCGAACGGATGTTGGCGATCGTGCGCCCGCCGTCATAAATAAGCTGCGTGACGGTGATCGTCGCCGACTCGTTGGTCACGCTCGACTGCGAATAGGCCGCCGGCGTAGCGAGACCAAACGCAGCCGCCGGATTCGGTCCGGGGCTACTCGTCGCCCTTCCGGTGCTGGCGCTGCTCGTCGTTCCGTTCGTATACTCGTTGCCGGCCTGAGCGTTCGCGCTCACTCCCGGATAGTACGCCTGAACCGACGAGGTATATTTCGCGTGGATCGCCGCCCACTCCGCGTTGTCCAGCGCGAACGTCGGTGAAAGTGCCACCGCGATTCGAATCGAATCGACGAGCGAAATCGATTGCGGAACGCCTTTTTTCGGCTTGAGTTGCTCCACGTCGGGGGCCGGAGTGCCGTATGCGGGATACGGCAACGGCGTGCCGCTGATCGTCGGCTGCGGGAGCGGCGAGGGCATGATGATTCCCGGAACGCCGGGAACTTGGCCTTGGTCCGGCGCGTTTTGGGCCACGGCGACGCCGGTCACGAGGGTTCCCAGCACGAGTGCACTGCCGAGCGCTCGTGCGCGAGTTACTCCACGGCTCAACTCAGTGCACCGATGTACCGGCCGGTGCGTTTGCGCTGGATACCGCGACGGTGCTGCCGTCTTTGAGGGCGTCGGGCCGCGTCGTGACGACCATCGTGCCCGGCGTAATGCGCGGGCTCGTGACTTGTGACAACGTATCGGTCTGTACGCCGACCGCAACGGGAACCGCTTGCGCCTTGTTATCGGCGACGATGTAGACGATGCTGCCGCTGGGCGTCTGCGCGACAGCGCTGCGCGGCACGACGATCGCATTCGCCGCGCGCGCTTTCGTGACGGTTACCGTTACTAGCATGCCGCCTCTCAGGACGTACCCCGGATTTTGGACTTGGAGCCGGGCGAGATACGAAAGCGTTCCGGCAGTCGGCACCAAGTTGACCGTTTGCACCGGTCCGGTGAAGCGGCGACCCGGCAGGGACGAGGATTGGTACGACACCGTGATTTCGGGATGTACGTACGGCAGATCCTCGTCGGGAACGTTGACGTTGATCCAGACTTTGTCGACGCGGGCCACTTGCAATACCGGCTGCGAGGGCGATGCGTAGGCACCCGGATCGACCAACCGGTTTGCGACGACCGCATCGTAGGGCGCATAGAGATACGTCTGCGAAAGCTGCGTCGCCAAAACCTGCGCCTGCGCCGATGCCGCTACCGCGCCGGCCTGCTGGGCCTTTACGTTCTGATAGCTGACGACGTTGTTGCGAAGACCGACGACGGCGTTATTGTACGCTTGCTGCGCCGAAACGAAATTCGCTTGCGACTGCTGAAGCGCGGTCTCCGAAACGTATCCTTGTTTGTACAGCTGTTTGTTCTGATCGTAGACGAGCTTTGCATTATCGAGGTTGGCCTTCGCGCTCTGAACTGCGGCCTGGTTCGTTTGCACTTGAACCGGATATCCCACGACCGAGCCCTGCGCCGATGCCGCCTGCTGCGCGGCCGATGCGCGGGCTTGATCGAGCTGTGCTTGAAGCGTTCGCGGATCGATGGTCGCGAGCAGCTCGCCCTTGTGCACCATATCGCCGATGTTGACGTTGATCTTCAGAATCGTGCCGTTCTGCTGGAAGGCGAGCGTGGACTGCTCGAGCGGCGCGATTTGACCGTCGAGCGTGAGAAAGGTCGCAATGTTCTGGCGTGATGCCGGGGCGGCGTCGACGGCGAGCGGCGGCGTCTGCGGGGCCGATTTCGCTCCACAGGCAGCGAGCATCGCCGGCCCGCCGATTGCGGCGAGCGCCACGAGCGTCGTTCGTAAAAAAACCGGGTGGGGTCTCATCCTGGACATCTCTTTCCTGCGTATTGGTCCTTCATGGTCTCATATACGGCGGCCAAGGGCCTTTGATTCAAAGCCACCACACATGGAACCTCGGCATGAGGAAATCGGGTGCAGGGCGTATCTCCCGGGGGCATGAGCGCAAAGCTCGACGTCGGACGCTCGTATAGCCTTCAGAGCCGCGTCGAGGAATGGATGACCGCCGAGAAGGCGGGCAACAAAGGCGTCGACGTCCTCTCGACGTCGATGCTGGTTCAATTGGTTGAGAGCGCGGCGATCCACTGCGTCGCGCCGATCTTGCGCCCGGGGCAGATCACCCTCGGGACTCACATCGACCTCGAGCATAAGAAGCCGGTTCCCGTCGGTTTCATCGTACGTACCGAAGTCGAGGTGGTGATGCTCGACGGGCCGCGGGTGAGCTTCGCCGTCCAGGTCTTCGACGAACAAGAAGCAGTGGCCGAAGGCACTCACGAGCGGTACATAATCGAGAGGGCGAAATTCCTGGCGAAGCTTCAAGAAAAGCTGGGTTGAGCACGCCAAAGTCCTAGGGTCATACTGCAGGGGAGGCAATCGCCCGTCCCCGAAAAGGACTCTAAAGGCACTCACCGGCCGCCCCCTGCGGGGTCCGGACGGTTAGGGCTAAGCTCAATTCACAGCTAGGAGGACACATTGAAGCGACTGAGCATTGGGGTCCTGACCCTGCTGATGGCAGCCGGTTTAGGATTCTCCGCGGTCGCAGCCCAGCCTGGAGCTTCGCATGGCAACATTGGAACCAACGCGATCGCTCAAGGTGGGGGTGCGCCGGCTGCTCCGCCGGCAGACTTCGGGTCCCCGCCGTCGGGTCAGTATCCGATTCTGTACAATGACCACCACGTCTACGCCAAGCCCGACATCCTGAAGCAGGGCCGCGTCCTCGCCGCGCTGGTGCGCGGAGGGACGTTGCTCATCCCGCTTCGTTCGATGTTCGAGCAAATGGGTGCTACTGTGTCGTACGACGCAGGCAGCAAGACCGTGACGGTCAGCAAAGCCGGGGCCGAGGTCAAAGTGACCCTCGGTAAGCCGGAAGTGATCATCAACGGCGAATCGCGTCCGCTGGACGTGCCGCCGATGATGTACCAAGGCGTCGTCCTCGTACCAGTTCGCGTTATTTCGGAAGGCATGGGTGCCTACGTTCAGTGGGTGCCGGACCGTCGTCTCGTCGTGGTGCGTTACATCCCCGCAACGCCGCCGCCCCCGGCGCCACCGCCGCCTCCGCCGCCGCCGACTGCTACGCCGAGTCCGACGCCGGCACCGTACTACGACTTCTATGTCGCCGGCGATTACATTATCTCGCCAAAGGTGTACAACGAATTCGTACCGGGCACGACCAGCAATAACAACAACGGCGGATTCTCGTACCGTCTGCACGGCGCGGTCGAGATTCCGGTCGAGAACATTCCGTTCATGGTCGAGGTTGATTACCGCCAGTACAACTGGCAGCACAACTGCGGCGGTGCAGATTGCTTCGTCACGACGATCGGCGGACTCGGACAATCTTCGGTTCCGCAGTTCGTCGGCCGCGACTACTCGTTCGACGCGCGCCTGGGCATTCGCGTGCTCAAGCCGCGCATCTACATCGTCGGCGGTTACATGTGGCGTCGCAACAACTACGGCTATCCGCAGCAGACCGGCGCGGGCGTTGGTCTGGAGAAACTACCGGACCTCGACCACGTCTTCTCGTGGTACGGAAGCGCAATGTACTACTTCGGCGTCAACGGCAACTACCAGAGCGTGGCGGGCGCGTGCTCGCCGCCGACCTCATCCTGCACGTACAACGTTGCTTACGACATCCTGAAGTACGACATCGGCGCAACCTATACGTTCCCTGGATTCCCGCTCTTCATCGAGGCCGGATTCCTGGGCGATCGGGGCTGGAACTACAACGCCGCACCGATCGGATTCTCGGAAAGCGGCCCGTACGCGGGCATCGGGTTGAAGATTACCAACTGGTAATCGAAAACTCGAACCGAATAGACGAAAGCCCCGCATCGAGCGGGGCTTTCACTTTTCTTCGAGCGTTTATCGCGTAAGCGGCGACTTCGACGGCGACGGCGCGGTCGTGGCTTCCGCCTGCGGCGTGGCTTCCGTCTGCGGCGTGGGCTGCACGCATGGCGGGGTGATGATCTCCACGGCCGGTTGTCCCGGCGACGGAGATGGCGTCGACTCGGGAGTGGGCGTAGCCGCCAACGCAGCGTGGCCGGACGGCGACGGCGTCGCGCAAATCTGCGCGACGGCGAACCAGTGTTCCGTAAACCCGCCCGCGACCGACGTCTTCATCGTCTTGCCGAAGTACGTATTAGGATACTTGCGGATGAGAACTTGCATGAATTCCCAGGTCGTCTTTTGTTCCGGTTCGGTGTAGACTTTCCGCAATACCAGGACCCCTAGGAAGTACGAACGCGCCAGCTGCGGGTCGTTGGGATATTTTTGCGCCCACCGGTGAAGCGCTTCCGTCGCGAAATCGAGTTTAGAGATCAGCCTGGGATCGGTCGTGAACTCACCGGCACTAATCGCCCCGTCCTTGTAGGTGTTGTCGATACCCAGGTAGCTCATTTTCATGCGCCCGAAGTATTCGTCGCCGGGCGCCGAGCTGTTGAACTGTAAGCACTGAGTGTGCGCCCATTTGCTCTTCGTTGCACCGCAAGCGTCTTTGCTGTTGCTTGCCGGCGCGGGCGAGGGCTTCGGCGTCGCCGCGAGCGCCGGCGGCGACGGTGCGCCGCTTGAAAAAATAATGCCGCTCACGAACATAAGCGCAAGCGGCAAGGTCGAAATCGCGCGTTTCACTCCTGCAAAACTCCTTCGGTCACCAAGAATGGTCTCTGATGGTGTCCTCTGGGAGGCGTCTCTTACGCAAGTCGAGGCTCGCGGCCTTCTACTAACGAAGCTTACGC
>DASXGO010000311.1:0-3467 GCA_036489055.1 Candidatus Cybelea sp.
GTAGGCCAGCGTGTGATCGAGAATGTCGCTGTGAATCTTCTTTGTCATGCGAAGGACGACGACGGAGCGCGTTCCAAGCCATGCAGTGCCATCGACCGTAATGTTCTGCTCTTTCTCCCAGCGTTGCGGATTGCCGACGTCGTTAAACATCCGCTGAAAGCTGCGCGCGTAGCTCGGCATCCGGTCGAAGACGACTTCGTAAAAATCCGGGCGCTTGTAGTACGACGTTCCGTCGAGCTTCGGAGCCAGAAAGGGAAAACTGTGCATCCGCACGTCGACGTGCACGCGCGCGCGGTAGCTCCGCAGCGTGGGATTGCGCTCCAACATCCGCGACAAAATCGCGTGTGCATCGAGCGGCGCGGGGGAGGCCGGGACGAACGGGGCCACGCCGAGCGTCGCCGGGAGCGCCGCCGCGGCGATCAGCGCCGGACCAAGGGCGAATTTAACTCCAAATTTCATGCTTGCACACGCAAGTGGGTACTTGCACGCACAGTCTAGCATGGGGCCTGGGTGAGTGCAAGTGCTTGCACGCACTCGCTTGGTAGTGCGGCCTGCTTTAGGCTAGGGGGTCAGAGCGTCCTGGCGGCGATGGTGCCGGTGCCCGTAGCCCCGCGCGTGGCGAAACCCCTGGCCCTGCGCGTCGGAGAGGCACATATACGAGCCGTGCATGGTCCGCCCGTAATGCGGATCGTCGGGCAACATGTAGACTTTGGTCCGCGCGAGAGCCCACACCGCCGATTCACCGTGGCAATCGGGCGTCGCAGCGCCGGCAGGCTGCGGCGATCCCCCCGCGTTCGACTTGGCGTTGTTCGAGCACGCCGCGAGTGCGGCGAGCAGCGTAACGGTGATTGCGACTCTTTTCACGGTGATGTGCGTACCCGCTTAGCGACGGCAGCCGTCATTTCCCGCGCACGAACCGCAAGCGCTGACGGTTCTCCGACGTAAACGCGACGGCCGCCTACGAACGTCGCCTGCACCCACGCGTCTTGGCCGCGGTAAACCAGCGCCTGCAGCGGCGGCGACCACGGATCGATCCCCGACGTATCCAGCACGACGTAATCGGCCGGCGCGTCCGCAACGAGATCGCCGCCGGCGACGTTCAGCGCGGCGGCGCCGCCGGCGGTCGCGAGCGCAAAGGCACCCGCGGCGTCGAACGCGGCGCCGTCGAGGTGCAAGAGTTTCTGCAATAATGCCGCGGCGCGCATTTCGTCGAACATCGACGGTCGCACGTCGGCGTCGGTCCCCAGGCCGATAGTTATCCCGCCCGACCGCAGTGTAGCGACGTCGCAGATTCCGTCGCCGAGATATTGATTGGTCATTGGATTGTGCACGACTTTCGCGCCACTTGCGGCGAGCAGCCGACGATCGTCGTCGGAGAGATAGATGGCGTGGATCGCGACCGTCCGCTGATCGAGCGCGTCGAGCTCGTGGAGCAGCGCGATTGGGGAGCAGCCAAAATCGCGCATGGTTTCCTCGCCCTCGTAGCGAGCTTCGGCCACGTGGACGTGAAGCATGCAGTCGTATTCGCGGGCGAAGCTGCCTGACGCGCGAATCATTTCCTGCGACGCGGCATGCAGCGAATGTGGCGCCACGCAAACGCGCGCGTCGGGATAACGCTGCATGAGGTCGCGCGTTCGTGTAGCGGCGACGTCGATGGTCTCGCGGAATTGCGGCGGCGCGTATTCGGCGTCCATCCACGTGCGCGCAAGCACGATCCGGATGCCGGTGTCGCGAGCGGCGTGAATCGCGGCTTCAGCGTGCTCGTTGCCGAAGCCGTTGAGGTAGAAAAACTCGGCGACGGTAGTAATGCCTGCGCCGAGCATTTCCGAGAATGCGGCGACGAAGGTCCAATAGACGTCGTCGGGCGTCAGCTGCGGCACGATGCGATAGAGCGCGTCGCTGCGCCATTTGGCGAAGGGCCAATCGTCGGCCCAGCCGCGCAGAAGAATTTGGTACGCGTGACTGTGACCGTTGATGAAGCCGGGAACCACGATCCGATCGGCGGGAAACGATCGCGTGCTAAGCTTCCGCGCGGCGTCGCGGAGATCGGCAAAGTCGCCCGCTTGCGCGACGAAGCCGTCGCGCACGATGAAGGCGTAGTCCTCGCGTGGCCGTCCGCCGGCAATCGCGCGTGCACAACGCACGAGTTCGGCCGTCACGTGACCTGCTTACCATCTTTGAAGACGGCAGCTGCAAGGTTTCCGCCGAACTGCCAGCCGAACTCGTCCGGCGATTCGATTCGCAATGCGACAAAATCGGCGGGAGCACCGGGGCGGATCACGCCGGCATCGGCGCGGAGCGAATGGGCGGCGGCTCGGGTGACGGCATACAGCGCTTCCGCGGACGACATGCCGAAGAGCTTTCGTCCAAAGTATGCAACAGTTTGCAGATTGAAGCACGGGGACGTGCCGGGATTATAGTCGCTGGCCAGCGCAACCATTCCGCCGGCTTCAAGCAATGCACGCGCCGGGGCATGGTGCGGGAGGTCGAGGTAGGCGATCGTCGCCGGGCACGCGACCGTGACGATGCCACGCTCGGTGATGGCGCCAATGTCGTATTTCCGGATGTAGTTGCAGTGGTCGACCGCGTCCACCTCGAGATCCGCCGCCATTTCGGCGGCGCCGCCGTACGCCATCTCGTCGCAATGAACGCGTAGCCGCAAGCCGCTCAGGCGGGCCGCGTCGAGATAACGGCGCGTTTCGTCGGGCGAGAAGAAGCCCGGCTCGCAAAAGGCGTCGGCATAGACGGCGCCGTGCGCGGCGGCGGCCGGTAGAACCTGGTCGATGAGGTAGTCGACAAAGGCCGCTTCGTGCGTGAATTCCGGCGGAAGCGTGTGCGCGCCGAGAAAGGTTGCGACAAGGCGCGGAACGTCAGGATCGTTGCGGTGCTCGGCGATCAAGTCGAGCAACGCCGTTTCGCCGGGTTTGTGCAGCGCGTAGCCCGTCTTGGTTTCGAGCGTCGTCGTACCGTGGGCCAGAATCGTCTGCAGACGGGAGCGAATCGTACGCTCGTAAAAGTTCGCCGGATCGAGCAGCGCTTCGCGCGTTCGTTCGACCGTGTAGCGCATGCCGAGCTGCGGCTCCTCGCCGCGAATACGCGCGGCAAAATCCGGCTCGCGATCGCCGGCAAAGAGCGGATGCGCGTGCGCATCGACAAAACCCGGCACGACCACGCAGTCGCCCAGATCGACCAATATGTCATCCTGAGCCGGGCGCGCAGCGCCCGTGTCGAAGGACTTGAAGCGCCCGTCCTCAATTTCGATAACCGCGTCGTCGATACGGCCGAGCGCCTCGAAATTAATGCCGCATTGCGGCGTGTCGGTATCGCAGGTGATGAGCGTCCGCGCGCGGACGACTATTCGCTTCTTCTTGGGCACGCGTTACTGCATCCGCCAGCCGGAATCCCCAGCCCTCTAGGCATGCCTTGCGCCCGGCTCGGGATTCTTATTCGTCAACGGACTCGGGTGG
>DASXGO010000314.1:0-3102 GCA_036489055.1 Candidatus Cybelea sp.
TCAAGGTCAATCAGATCGGCACGCTCACCGAAACGCTCGATTGCATCGAGATGGCGCAAAAAGCCGGCTTTGGCGTGGTCATCTCGCACCGTTCCGGCGAAACCGAAGACACGACGATCGCCGATCTCGCCGTAGCCACCGGCGCGGGGCAGATCAAAACGGGGTCGCTCTCACGGAGCGATCGAACCGCGAAGTACAATCGTCTCACGGCGATCGAGGAACAGCTCGGGACAGCGGCCCGCTATGGGGGCGCTACGCTCAGAACGGCTTCGCGACCATAAGCCAAATCAGGGCGGCCCAGAGCAGCGCGCTGAGCCAACTCATCGGCGTCGCCATGCGGTCGTCGATTGCGGCTGCAAGCTCCGGTGACGGAGCATCGAGAGGAGACGCCTGCGCGAGCTTTTCGATCCGCAGTTCGCGCCGCGAGTGGTATCCAATACCGATGCCGACGACGAGAACAAAGACGACATAGGCCGCTAGGAGCCAGCCGGCGTTCAGGGGGATTCCGAACCGCCACGCGACGACGAAGCCGACAATCGCAGTGAGAAACGACATCGGGCCGCCGATACGCGCATGAAAGCTTCCTATGGCGTACATGCGCCGAATGAAAGCGACGTCGCGCGTGTGCGCAACCATCTCGAGCATGAATCCGGGCACGATCAGCAACGCAATCGCGACGAATGCTAACAGAACGTGCAAAAAATACAGGCTCATTGACATCGGCGGTCACTTGTAGAGTTTTCTGGCGTTTACCTTTCACGATCGAGCTCCGTTGGCTACGGCGACCAGCGGCGCCGTCTCGCCGGTCCAGCGAAATCGGTAGGTGGTGCCTTTCGCCACGTTCATGACGAGCGCAGGTCGAAAACACCCGATGCACGTGCCGCCCTGGCTGCGCACGCTGGGATAGACGACGCCGAGCGAGCCGGCCGCGAGCAGGCTCTCCGCCAGCTGTTGTGAGGCGACGTAGCTGTCCGGATCCAAGTATCGCGCAAACCGCTTGCCGCCGCGCAGGTCGTGAAACTCGGCGCTGAAGTCCGCGGTGTAGTCGTCGAACGTTACATCGTCTTCCAGGACGCCGATCTCGAGCAGATCGAGCGTCTTGTGAAATGCGATCTCGGCGATCGACGTCTCGATGTCGAAGCCGCAATACCACGCGCCGCGATCCGGACCGTTGAAACGGCTTCCCAGCGGATGTGGGTGCGTAAAAGCCGCGTTGACGATCTGCGAATACGGCAAACCGAAGACGAGTTCGTGCACGTCGATGCCGCCGGGAATGCCTCCTTCGACCAACGTGCGCTCGTTGGTGGCGATATCGAGCTTGAAGATGTCGTTGAGGTGACGGCTCGAGTCCGCAATGCGGTTGAGAACGCTTTCGCCGTGTTTCGACGCAATCAGGCGGTGCGTTTCGTTGCGACGGACAAGTGAGGTCGCCGGAAGCTTTTTAGATGCCGCCACGGCGCGCGTCGAGCAGCCGGCGAACGAGCTGAATCGCGGGAATGCCTCCGCGAATCATGTATTCCAGCGGCGTGCCGCCGCGAAAGATGGGATTATTATTCGGAAGCGTGACCCATCGATCGGCCAACGCCTTTCCGTGCAGGATGTTGAGCGCCTTAAAGATGCCGACCAGATAGGAGATGCGCAACATCGTATCGGGATCGACCGCCCGCCGCGGCGATTTCTTGATTGCATAGTACGTGCTGCTCGCCACGCCGCCCAAGAGATGCATGGCGTCCTCGTCGCGCAGATGCCAGCATTTGACGATGTTGAAGAACGCTTTGAGCGCCGACGGCCCGAGGCGTTTGCGCTCCACCGGAGTGGTGATATCGATGAGCTCCGGCGGTGCGTACCAGCTCTCGGGATAGTTTAGAACGGTCATAAGCTTGTTATCCTGTTTTGGAGATTATACACTCCAGAATCGGAGAACGCAAGCCGTGTACAATAGCCCCATGGAAACGGCTTGGCCTGCTCTGGACCTCGCCCAATGGGCGCCCACGAAACGCACGCTGCATTTGATCGCTCAGATGCTCGGCAAGGTGCGCCTCGCGTTGGCTCCCCGCCAGCCGAACTTCATCTTCACGGCGCTCTACGTGACGCCGCGCGGCTTCACGACCAGCCCGATTCCGGTCGGGCTGCAGCTCGTCGAGCTTCGGCTCGACATCTTCGAGCGGCGCATCGAGGTCTGCGCCAGCGACGGCGGCCGGCGTGACGTGCCGTTTGCGGACTTGCCAAGCATTGCGGCGGTTTATGCGGCCCTGCTCGAGGCGTTGCACGCCCTTGACGTGGAGGTCGAAGTGCGGCCCGTTCCGCAGGAGGTCCCCGACACCACGCCGCTCGATCGCGACCAACGTTTGCCGGAGTTCGTTATCGATGATGCTCGCCGGTGGCTTTCGGTGATGAGCGGGACACAGGCGGTCTTCGATCGTTGGCGCGCGCACTTTTTCGGCCGGACCGGCATCCAACTGTGGTGGGGTGCGTTCGATCTCGCGCTGCTGCTTTTTACCGGCAAGCACGTTCCCGCGCCGCTCCATCGCGGATACCTCATCAAATACGATCTCGATGCCGAGATGATGAACGCCGGCTTCTATCCCGGCGACGACGCTAACCCGGCGTTCTACTACGGTTACATCTATCCCGAGCCGCCGGAATGTGCCCAACGCAGGGTCACCGACGCCGTGATTTGGTCGGAGACGTTCCGCGAGTGGATCATTCCATACGACGTCGTCCGGAGTGCGCAGCAACCTGAGGAACTGCTGCGCGCATTTCTCGACGGTGTCTATAACATCTGCGGCGACGCCGCGAACTGGGATCGAACCGCGCACGCGTACGTGCCGCCGCCGTTACGCCACGCGCGCTAACCCTGCTCGGCGCGTTCCCTTAGCGGAAAGTCCATCGGCCCGCGGAATGTGGAAGCGACGTGGGGCCTGTAGCTCAGCGGTAGAGCGGCCGGCTCATAACTGGTTGCGCGTAGGTTCGAATCCTACCAGGCCCACCATAAAAGCGATTTGTGCAGACGAATCGACGCCTTCGCTACCCGTGCCTACTTATAAAGGAGCAATGTTTACTGAACTCGACTGGTCTTGTGAAATACGCCGGTTCTTACGC
>DASXGO010000331.1:0-2767 GCA_036489055.1 Candidatus Cybelea sp.
GTGAGGAACGGCGTCGGAATCGATCGTGTCACGGAGAGTGACTTGGGATCGACGATGGCGATTTGACTGAGGGCAGCGCTGTCGTCGGCGATGTTTTGATAGACGTTGTGCGTTTGCGGGTCGACTTGAATATACTCCGGCTTGTGTCCGGGCAACGTCACGGTCGCGATCTGCTTGAACGTTTTCGTGTCGATGACGAAGATGCGGGTTCCGTCATATTCGTCAGCGTAGATTCGGCCGAGTGCGGGATCGTAGGCGATTGCGTCGACCGGCCCGGCGACTTCAACCGTGCGGAGAACGCGCTGTACTTGCGGGTCGACTTCGCTCACGGAGCGCGCACTGCCATTGCCGGTGAAGACGTGTCCGGTCGCCGGATCCACCGCGACGCCCGCCATCGGGCCGACTTTGACGATGCCGAGCACCTTTCCGGAATCGGCGTCGGCGATGAGTAATCCGCCGCCGCCGCCGTGCGCGGCATAGACGCGCCGGCGCTGTGCGTCGACGGTGACGTAATCGAATCCGCCACCGGGAGTGACGGGCTGCGCTTGCGTGACTGGAACGATCGGCATGATTGCTCCTTGCTCTAGGTGATTAGAGTTGTGGTCTTCGGGGAAAAATGATGTCGTAAGTGACCGCTTACATACGCAAGAACCCCGAGGCCTGCCAAGCGCAGGCCTCGGTCATTTTAAGGACGTATGCTTCACGCGTGAACGACGTAACCGAGGCGCTGCGGCTGCCGTCACCCGCGCCGCGCCCGCAGGCGCTTGCTTTCGATGGCGACAAGCTCTGGATGGGTTCGATCGAGACCGATCGCATTTACGCAATCAATCCGCGGCAGTGGACGGTGATCGAAGAAGACAAGGTGCCGGGAAAACCGTGGGGCATGGCGGTGGTCGGCGACGAGCTGCGCGTGGTCTGCGGGATAGGCGAGGAGGACGACCGGGTGATTAAGCGCTTCGTTCCCGGCCACGGTTTCAAGTCGACCGGGGCGATCGAGTGCCCGGATGCGACGGGATCGCAACTGAGCTACGATGGGAGCTGGCTATACCTGAGCCAGTGGTACAACCGGCGCATTCTTGGCCTGGACGAACAAGGCAACGTGGTGCGGCAGATCGACGTTGCACATCAAATCTGCGGACAGTGCTACGTAGACGGCAACTTCTATCTCGTCACGACCGACGATGAAGAGAGCGGCGAATATTTCCTAACGCGCGTTTCGGCCAATGGCGAATCGCGATCCGAAGATCTTGCCCGCATTCCGTTTGCCGCTCGCGCGCTCGCCTTCGATGGCTCGCGGTTCTGGACCAATCATCGCGAGGCGAATCAAATAGTCGCATTTGAACGCTGAGCAGTTTGCGTCGAGCGATCCGAACGCCCGGATCGCTGCCGCCGTGCTCCGGCTTATCTTTCGGGACGATTTCGCGCGCAACTTCGGCGTCGTTCTTTGGGATGGAACTCGCATCCACGCTGCCGCCGAGGAGCGATTCGTGCTCCGCGTCAACTCCGACGGAGCGCTACGTGCCGCGTTGATGCCACTGTTCGATCTTGGTGCCGGGCGAATGTTCGGCGCGGGGCTGCTCGACGTCGACGGCGATCTCGAACGCGCGGTGGACGCGCTGCTTCGCGCTCGCGCGGCCATGCGCGGAATAGACGGCTTGCGTCTGATGCGTTTGTTGCGGCGCCTTCCGAAGGTGGAGCTTCCGACGCTGCGCGAGGCGAGACTGCGCGGCCGGATTCACTCACGGAGGCGCGATCGGGCGGCGATCGGATTTCACTACGATCATCCGCTTGCCTTCTATCGAAGCTTTCTCGACCCCGAGATGAGCTATTCGTGCGCGTATTGGGACGAGGGTGTGGATACCCTCGACGACGCGCAGGCGGCGAAGATTGAGTACACGCTGCGCAAGCTGCGGCTGGCGCCGGGTGAACGGCTGCTCGATATCGGCTGCGGGTGGGGAGCGCTGCTCCTTTCCGCCGCGCGCCGCGGAACGCGGGTGCTCGGCATCACGCTCAGCGCCCCCCAACTGGAAGAGGCACAGCGGCGCATCGCTGCAGCCGGCCTGGAGGATCGCGCTCGCGTCGAGCTGCGCGACTATCGCGATTTGCAGGGCGAGCAGTTCGACAAGATCGTCAGCATCGGGATGTTCGAACACGTCGGCCGAGCGCGGTTCGGCGAGTACTTCGCAGCGGCGCACGCCGCGCTGCGGCCGGGCGGCCTCTTCATGAATCACGCGATCGCCGATGAGGGCAGCGGTCTCCGCCCCGGAGACTTTCTGGGCCGGTTCATTTTTCCCGACGGTGAGCTCGTTCCGATCTCGGAGTCGTTGCACGCGGCCGAAGCGGCCGGCTTCGAAGTGCGTGACGTGGAGAATCTGCGCGAGCATTACACCAAGACGCTGCGCGCATGGGTTACGAACCTCGAGCGCAATCGCACCGAGGCGATCGCCGCGGCCGGCGAGACGAGCTATCGGCTCTGGCGCCTCTATATGGCCGGCAGCGCCCAAGGCTTCAACGCCGGGCGAATCGGCATCTATCAGTCGCTGCTGGCAAAACCGGACGGCGGGCGCGTCGCCCTGCCGCCGACACGGCGCGATCTGTACCGATAAGCTGTATAAGCTGCGTCACCCCAAGCGGAAGCTGCGTCACCCCGAGCGGAGTCGAGGGGCGACGTGGCATATAGAAACGCGCATGCGGTCGTAGCTCAACGGATAGAGCACCAGGCTTCGAACCTGTAGGTTGGGGGTTCGAGTCCCTCCGACCGCGATTT
>DASXGO010000380.1:0-4884 GCA_036489055.1 Candidatus Cybelea sp.
GCCGCCGGCGACGAGCGCGCGCGCCTCGGCGCAAATCGATTCCATGCTGCGGCTGCGGAAACGTCCGCGCAGCGCGGGAATGATGCAGAACGTACACGGATGATCGCAACCCTCCGCGATCTTCAGATACGCTGTCGCGCGGGGCGTCGTGATCAGCCGCGGCAAGAAGTCGTGCTCGGGTTCGGCTTGCATGCCCAGCCGCACCGGGCGGCGCCCGGCCTCGACGTCGTCGAGCAGCTCGACGATCCCGGCGTACGCGCCGGTGCCGACGACGCCGTCGACTTCGGGAATCAGGCTCTGCAGCTGTTCGCCGTATCGCTGCGCGAGACAACCGGCCACAATCAGCTGTTGTCCGCGACGCTTTTGCGCCGCGTGCTCAAGGATCACGTGGGTCGATTCTTCTTTAGCAGGATCGATGAACGCACACGTGTTGATGACTACGGTGTCGGCACGTTGCGCGTCGGGCTCGAGGTGCCAGCCTGCAGCACCGAGCTTGGCGATCATGACTTCGGTGTCGACGAGGTTTTTGGCGCAGCCTAAACTGACGAACGAAACGCTTCGCATCTTCCGTTTTTAGCGGTAGTTCACGAACTGCAGCGGCAGCTCGAACTTCATCGAGCGAAGCGACGCCATCACGCGCTGCAAATCGTCTTTGCTCTTGCCCGAAATGCGGATCTGCTCGTCTTGGTACTGCGCCGTCACCTTCAGCTTCAGCGACTTGACGTGCGCGAGCAGCTCCCGGCTTTGGTCTTTCGGAATGCCGCTGCGAATCGTGACCACTTGACGAACGGTTCCGCCGGCCGCCGGTTCGACGGCGCCGAAATCGAAAGCCTTGATGTCGATGCTTCGTCGCACCGCTTTACTCTGCAGGATATCCACCACGTTGCGCATCTTCAGCTCGTCGTCCGAGATCAGCGTGATTTTCTTTCCGTCGAACTCGATGTTCGTCTTGCTATGCTTGAAGTCGAAACGATTCTCGATCTCCTTGCGGGTTTGGTTTAGGGCGTTATCGAGTTCTTGCTGATCGACGCGCGAAACGACGTCGAACGAGGATTCGCTCGCCACGAAATTCCGTTACTCCTCTCAAAGGGCGAACGTGTGCTCCACGACGTCGCCCGATTTGCCAAGTTTTCCAAGGTCTCTGCCGTCGACGTAGATCTCGACGCCGCCGGCATTGCCGATGCGCACCAACGCGCTCTTGCCGTGGAACGTCTTGGACGTTCCGGCGGGGAACGTTCCCTCCATGCTAACACTGCCGTCAACGGTGACCCTGAGCCACGACGGGGCGGAGAAGACGAGTGCCAGCGTGTTGGCGCGGCCGGCCATAGGGGCCGGCGGTTGGAGCGTGGCGTGTGCAACCGGAGTAGCGCCCTGGGTCGGTGCGGCTGTCGCGGAGGTTCCGCCGCCCGGAGCGGCGGCGGTCTCGCCGCGGCGCATCGTTAGCTCGTTATAGGTTACGAAGGCGATCAGGACCACGGCAACCACTGCAGCAACCCAGACGAGCGCCGAGCCGCGCGGTACCGTAGCGCCGGGCGACGAGGGCTCGGGCGCAGGCAGGCCAGCGGTCGACGGCACCGCGGGCTGCGTGCGATTGAACGCCGCGACCGCTTCTTCCGGATCGATTCCGAGAAAGCGCGCGTACGTACGCAGGAACCCGCGAACGTACACCGGCGCGCCGATCGCGTTCCACTTCTCGTCTTCGATCGCCGCGAGGTAGACGGAGCGAATGCGAATCTGTTCGGCAACGTCGGAGAGGGCAAGACCGCGAGCCTCGCGCGCCGCGCGAAAGCGCTCTCCTAACGCGTCAGACGCTCCTGGCATTTGGGCTTGGAGTTAGCCTCCATCTAGTGTTATCCTGTTCAACGTCAATGGCAAAAGAACGCGTGATTGCCGCAATGAGCGGCGGCGTCGATTCCGCGGTGGCCGCCGGCCTCTTGGTGGAGAGCGGTTACGACGTCGTTGGTATTACCATGAAGATGTATACCCCCTCGCGACCGGCTCACGCAAAGAGTTGCTGCGGCATCGACGATTTCGACGACGCGCGACGCAGCGCGGCGGCGCTGCGCATTCCCCATTACGTCCTCGATTTTGAAGAGGTCTTTCGACGAAACGTCATCGACCGTTTCGTTGACGACTACGCGTCCGGCCGCACGCCCAATCCGTGCGTCTCGTGCAATAACTTCGTCAAGCTCGGCACGCTCGTACAGTACGCCGACCGGCTCGGCGCGCAGTACGTCGCCACGGGGCATTATGCACGCGTCGAAAACCGCGACGACGGACCACACCTCTTCCGCAACGAGTACGCAAAGGATCAGGCGTACGCGCTTGCGCAGCTCGCCCCGTCACAGTTGGCGCGACTTCTTCTTCCGCTCGGCGAGCTCGACAAAGCAGCAACGCGCGCACACGCGCGCCGGCTTGGCTTGCCCGTCCACGACAAAACCGAATCGCAAGACATCTGCTTCGTCGAAGGTAACGACTACCGCACGGTGCTCGCGCGGCTTCGCCCTGAGATCAACACCGCCGGCTCAGTCGTTACGGCAAGCGGCGAGGTTGTCGGCGAACACGCCGGCATCGCCAACTACACCGTCGGGCAGCGGACAAAGCTGCCGGCGAGCGCTGACGGAGCGCGGTACGTCACGCGCATCGAGGCGGGGACGAATATGATCGTGATCGGACGCGAAGAGGAGCTGCTTTCGCGCGAGCTCGACGCAGACGAGCTCAATTTGATTCGGGCGGAACGATTCTCACGCGCGGGAACGCCGGTGCGCGCGATGATTCGTTATCGCGCTACGCCGGCGCCGGCGGTTGCGACGCTAGACGACGGCGATCGGCTGCACCTGCGCTTCGAAAAGCCGCAACGCGCAATCACGGCCGGTCAGCTCGTTGCGCTGCTGGACGCCGACAGCGAAGAAATCCTCGGCGCCGCCACAATCCGCCGCGCTTTGTCACCCTGAGCTTGTCGAAGGGTGGCCCGCGAATTAGCCTTATGGGAGGAGCGTCAAAATGAGCTTCTTACGCCACAGTTGTTATGCCACCGCGATCCTTGCCGCCGCCGCGGCGTGCGCAGGATGCGCCAATCCGGCCTCGCCGGTCCCATCAGTGGGCTCCGCCATACGAAACGCCGGAAAGTCGGGCGGCGCCCTTCTTTATATTTCCGATATGGTATCCGGCAGCGTCTCGTTCTATAGCTATCCTGGCCTTGCGTTCAAAGGCGAGATCTCCGGGTTCAAAAATCCGGGCCCGCTTTGCGCTGATCCGCGTACCGGGGACGTGTGGGTAGTCTCAGGATTGAATCCCTACAAACTCAGTGAATTTAAACACGGCGGGATGGAGCCTGTTCGTACGATTAAGTTTGCGCCTTTCGACGTCTTGCTCGCAGGCTGTGCCGTCAACCCAACCAACGGCGACCTCGCCGGAACGGAAGTTAGCGAATACGACGACCCGGGTTCGTTGGTCGTCTTTCGTAATGGGGCCGGCAAGCCCAACTCGTATCAAAGCGGTAACATCTTCTATTACGACTTCGTTGCCTACGACTCCACAGGAAACGCGTTTGTCGACGGCGGCGGCAGCAGCAGAGGAATGTCGCTCGACGAACTGCGAAGCGGCGGCAAAAAGCTCGTGAACGTTACACCGCATCATTGGCGGTTAAGGCCGCTGTTCGCCGGCGGCGTCCAATACGATGGCGCCGATGTGGCCGTTGGCGGGCTCAAACACGGTCGCATTTTTCGGATCTCAGACCGGGAAGTCGTCGGAACCACCAAAATCATCGGAACCTGCCAGGTGCGGCAGTTCGCGATCGACGGCGAGACCCTCATCGCGCCGAGCGCGTGCCATTCGCACGGCGAGGTGCTCTTCTACGACTACCCCGGCGGAGGCAATCCCACCACTAAGCTTACAGGATTTCAATTACCCTACGCGGTCACGATAAGTCAGTAAGCTATGACAAATCGATGCGGAAGCGGATCATGTCCGCGACACCGGGGCGTTCGTCACTAAGGAAATTGCCGAGCAGCACGCCGCCGTTGGCCGTAATAACGCGTCGCGAAGCCGTGTTTTTCTCAGTCGTCGTGATTTCTACGTACGGCAGCCCCACGTCGCGGGCTTCGAGCAACATCAATCGAAGCGCCTCGCTTCCGTAACCGCGACGCCGTTTCCACGGCACGACGCTGTATCCGATGTGCCCGAGACACCATGGCGGCAGCTCCGCGGTTCCAGGCTGCCAGCGCAAACTGATCGTGCCGGCGAACTCATCGTCCCACATCCAGCGCCGAAAGCTCGGCAGCCGCGGAACGATCGAGCCATCGTGCAGTTTCACGGGGTCGCCTTTGGCCTCGGGATCGTCCTGCAATTCGATAAATCGCGCAGGATCATGTTCGATTCGCTGCAGCTCTAGCAGCGAAAGGTCCTCGTGGGTCGAGGGCGACCACCCGCGTTTTAACGCCGCAACGTAGCTCGGCAAACGCTCCCGCGCCGGTCGAACGAGGATCACGCGACGGTAGCAGCTAGACGGGGCGATCGCCGCAAATCGTCGCGCGGCGAACGACGCGGCGCTCGGGGAAATAATCCGCCAGTGCGCAGTGCTGCGTCCAACGATTATCCCAAAAGGCCACGTCCCCGGCCGTCCAGCGCCAGCGGACCTGAAACTCCGGACGCGCCATGTGTTCGTAGAGGAGGTTCAACAGAGCGTCGCTCTCCCGAGTCGTGAGACCGTCAACGTGCGACGTGAAGTCTGGATTCACGAATAGCGCCTTGCGCCCGGTCGAAGGGTTCGTACGCGCAACCGGATGCGAGAGCGGTGGATGCTGCGCGTACAACGACCCCTGACGATCTTCCATGCCGATTGCCTTGAAGCGCTCCGGCGTGAAGTTCTTCGCAAATGTGTGC
>DASXGO010000441.1:0-3635 GCA_036489055.1 Candidatus Cybelea sp.
CGGAACCGGAAGCACCGTCGGCGTGGACTGCCGCATGAATGGCTTCGATGAAGAGGCGAGCTACGACGGACCAGCCGGCGTGAAGTACCCGCAATACGTCTACGTGCCTCATAAGGATTCGGCGCCCTACTTCGCCATGGCGCACGAGTGGGTGCTCGCCGACGACACGTTCGCCTCGCAGCTCGACGGCGATTTCGTCGCCCACCAGTATGCGATCGCCGCGCAATCCCATCATGCAGTGGACGCACCGACGAATCCGCTGTACGGGTGTCCAGCCGGTCCGAGTGATACCATCGAGACGCTCACGCGAGGGCGAGGCTATGGGCCGGTGGAACGCGCGTGCTTTAACTATAAGACGCTCGGTGACGAACTCGACGAAGCGAGCCTTAGCTGGCGTTTTTACACGACGTCCACCCAAATCGACGCAACGCGGTCCAGTTACGCCTTGGGTAAAACACATCGTCGACGGACCGGATTTCCGCAAGGTCATCACGCCGCAGAAGCGCTTCTTCGCAGATCTCAAAGCCGGAAAGCTTGCGAACTTCACGTGGATCACGCCGACCTGCCGCGACTCCGACCATCCCAACTGTGGCGGCGGCCACGGCCCGGCATGGATCGCATCGTTGGTCAACGCCGTCGGCGAGAGCAAGTATTGGGACCAGGCGGCGATCTTCGTGATCTGGGATGATTGGGGCGGCCTCTACGATCACGTCGCGCCGCCGTACGAGGATTACGACGGTCTCGGCTTCCGTGTGCCGCTGCTCGTGATTTCGCCGTATGCCAAGCGCGACCACGTCTCGCACGTGCAGTACGAAACCGCGAGCGTCCTTCGCTTTACCGAAGATCTGTACGGGTTAGGCAGCCTTGCTGCGGCCGACCGCCGCGCAACGTCACCGGCCAGCGACTGCTTCGACTTCCACCAGAAGCCGCGCAAGTTCGTGCCGATCCGTTAGGCGACACGTAAAGAAAGCACCTAGTTCCCGCAGCCGCCCAAGACATGCCCTATAATGGCTTAGGGCTCGGCCTCGCTACCCTAGCTTACGGGTTCGCGATCCGGCGATCAAAGATCCGGTGACAGAAAACGTCGCATCTTCTTCAAAGCTGTTGCCATCGCTCAGCGAGGAAATCTGCTGGCGGAGCATGACGCGTGAGTCGTGACTCGTTCGTTCCGTGATCTTAGCATGAACGTTTGGGTTCTGCGCGAAGAACGACGCGAAGTAATTGTCGATACGTTGGGGTGTTCGCACGACGGTACCGCGGTCATCCAGATACCCATCGGATGAATAAAGTTCCGCCAATGCGGCGGCATTGTGCGCGTTAAAGGCGTTGACATGGCGTTGCGCCAGCTGCTCGGGGGTATCGCGGACCAGGTCGCCGGGATGGTATGCGTGCCCGTCCTTGACCACGAGACGCACCGACGAAACGTTTCGGATGTCTTCGACGGGGTTCTCGTCGAGAACGACGAGGTCGGCGAGCTTGCCGGGAGCGATCGTACCGAGTTCACGGTCACGCGCCATGTGCTTTGCGCCGTTGAGCGTCGCCATGACGAGAACGTCCTTTTCGGGGACTCCGGCTTGCACCATGGTTTCAAGCTCGGCGTAGAGCGACGAAGCGTGAAGCGTGCCGATATTGCCGGCATCCGTACCGGCTGCGATCGTCACGCCGGCATCGTGCAGACGGCGAAGGTTCCGCATAGCAGCCGCCCTGCGTTCGGCGGGATCCACTTTTTGCGCCGCCGCAAGCTGCGACGGGGTCTCGCCGCCAGGCAGATCCGCTAGCATGAAGAGCGTCCCGACTGTTTCCGGGTTTGCAAGCCGCAAATCCTGAAGTGAAAGCTCGGGTCGCTCGGCTAGGGTTGTTTCGTAGCCGCCAAGCACGCGAATCGTCGGACAAAGAATTATGTTACGCTCCTTTAACAGCGCTACGAACGCATCGTCAACATCCTTATCGAAAACGCTGTGGACAAGAATGTCGGTTCCGGCCTCAGCTGCAAGTCGTGCCGTTTCCAGCTCCAATGCGTGAATCGCAACGCGGAGCGCCCGCGCGCGGCTCTCTGCGAGCGCCGCATGCGCTATCGGCACAAACGCCGCCGCTGGATGGTCTTTTGTCACGATCCACCACAGCTTGACGAAGTCGGTTTGATATTGGGCCTCGCGCCCAACAAGTGCACGGGCGGCATCGGGCGAGTCGATTTTCACGATCGGTGGATCGCCATGAGGTGAGAGGACCGAACGGTCGACGCTCGAGATGAGCGGACCGGCCGCCGCCACACGCGGAGCGAGCGGCATGCGCGCTGCGCGCGCTCGCACGTCGTAGTTCCAGAACGGTCCCCCGACGTCGCTCACGGAGGTGATGCCGGCGCGAAGGTAACGGGCGAAAGTATCGCCGAGATGTGCGTTGATCCAGGCGAGCTCTTCGGTATAGGGCCGAACCGCGCGCAGATCGATGACGTCGGGGCGTGTGAACAGGCCACCCGACTGGAAGAAATGCACATGCGAATCGATGAGTCCGGGCAGGACGAACTTGTCACGGACCATCACGCGCTGCGCGCCGGTCGGAATCGTCACGTTCTCCGATGGCCCGGCCGCAAAGATGCGGTTTTCCTGCAGTACAATCGTCGCATCGTGCACTACCGAGAGCTCATCACCGATGAAGGCGGTTGCTCCGATTAGCGCCGTGACGGTCGCGCCGTCATTGACGGGCGAGGCTCCCGGAAGGCTTGGGGGGATGCTGCCGAGCAATGGCAGACTCCCCAGGACGGCAAGGCTTCTGATCGCGTCCGCACGCGTTACATTCGCCAGACCGCCCAGCTCATAGAAGCACATTCGGCGTCCCTCCAGAGCCTAATCAGTTCTTCAAGGCTGCGAGCCAGCACTCTTGAAAGCCATAGACTTCGAGCACGAGTCGCAATAGCAGAATGCCGAATGCCGCCGCTAAAGGAGGATCCAGATGGAGAGCCCGATCGACGTAGTTCGCAGGTTCTGCGCGGGGTGGTCCGACGACATCGGGGCTGCCGAGCTTGCAGCATTTTTCACCGACGACGCCATCTACCACAATATTCCGCTGGCGCCGGTCACCGGCAGGGAGTCCATCGCGAACAACATCGCGTCGTTCATCCGTCCGGGCGCGCCAGGCATCGAGGGCATTCAGTTCCGCATCATCAACATCGCAGCCAATGGTCCAGTAGTGATGACCGAGCGGGTAGACGTCTTCAAGCTCCCTGATAGGTCGTTCGAGTTGCCCGTCATGGGAATTTTCGAGGTCAGTGACGACGGCAAGATCAGCGCATGGCGCGACTATTTTGACACGAACCAATTCACCAGCCGGATGGGAAAAGGCTGAACATCATACTGCGCAACGCGCCGCCGAACGCTCTTGACGCCGTGGATGATCTCCGAGCTGGTCTGCCTTTCCGCCGAAACGTCGGCTGGACCCTGGCCATCGTGTTTCTATACATCATTCTTGCCGGGATATACACGTATCTCGGAATGTGGCATTACACAATCTTTAGGGCTGGCATCGATGACGCGACCTTTACCCAGATAGCTAACAGCGCTTCAACGGGATTTTCAGCCACGCAAGAGGGCTCCGTCAACCACCTGCTGGTTCACTTTTCTCCGATACTATTTGTGACG
>DASXGO010000466.1:0-7632 GCA_036489055.1 Candidatus Cybelea sp.
AACTCGGCGCTCAAACCGCCCGCAATCTTGCTCACCTATGGCGGCGGCCCCGTCCAGACAACACCGGCGGTCTACATCATCTTCTGGGGTTACCAAACGTATGGCGACGCGAACGGCGTGCAGAATCTGCTGACCACCTACATGACCAATATGGGCGGCAGCGGGCATAACAACATCTACACGCAGTACTATCAAACCTCCGGCGGCGTCACGACCTACATCACGAATCCGACGGGCCAACTAGCCGGAACGTGGAACGACCAGACGAACAAGGTTCCGGCGCATCCTACGGATTCGCAAGTCGCCGTCGAGGCGCTGCGCGGTGCCCAGCACTTCGGCTACAACCCCAACGCTTCGTATATCGTCGCGACGCCGCACGGCCGCAGCACGAGCGGTTTCCGCACGCAGTGGTGCGCGTATCACAGCGCCGTGACCCATAGCGGCAAACTTGTTTCGTATACCAACCTGCCGTATATGCCCGACGCCGGCGCCTCCTGCGGCTCAAACATCATTACGCCGCCGTCGGACGAAACCGGAGCCGACGAAGGCGTCACGATCGTAAGCGGGCACGAGCAAGGCGAATCCGCCACGGACATCAATCCGCCCACCGGCTGGTACAACAACAGCTACGGTGAGATCGGCGACATTTGTGCGTGGACGAACATTCAGAACGACCCGTTCGGCAGCGATTCGTTCACGAGTCAGCCGATGTACAGCAACGCAAGCCAGTCCTGCGTGCACTCGTACTAGCGAATCGTTTTCGCTCGTCAAAAAGAAGGCCGCTCCACCAGGAGCGGCCTTTTTCTCACTAACACTGCTGTTGCGCCAGCCCGCCAGCAAGGCAGCCGAGCAGGCGCGGGCGGGCCCGCCAACGAAATATCGAGTCGGAGGCGCTTTAAAGTGGCTGTTCCCGAGCAATTGTCCGGGACTAAAAACGGCTGGAGATTTCATATTCCGGTCTTACTTGGAATTGCGACCGGCATTCTTCTCATTGTCGCCGCCGAGATGCTGAGCCGCTCCCACGCGATATCGACCAACGCGCATGATGCCGGCTTGGTCGTCGGCGGTGCTCTGCTGGGCCTCATCGCGCTAACCCTCGACGAGCTCTATCGTACCGGTCCCGAGCGCGAACGCATGCGACGGGAACGCGCGGCCGAGCGTACGCGGCATCAAGACGAGCGCCGCCTCGACTTCGAGCAATACCGGGCGTTACAAGCCGAACTGTGTGAAACGCGCACGCATACGGCGACACTCGAGGCAAAGCTCAACCTCACTGGAGCCTTAGATCGGGATCGCATCGGCGATGCGCTCCTGTTGGGATTTTACTTCCATCGCCGCGGCGAAGGGCTTCCCTCATCGCCGAATCAGTCGGTCTTCAAAACCGCCGCGAAGCGCCTGAAGCTGCTTACCGAAAATGGTACGGACGTAAAGCTCGATAAGCAGACTCTGCACGATGTGCTGCAGATTGCATACGGATCGGTCGTCGCCGAGGGATTCGATCTGGGATACGTTTTGAGTCACCTGGGCGAAGCGCTCAAACTCGATGGCAGACCCTCAACCGAACCCAGCACCAACGGCGCTTCGAGCAACATAAAAAAGCTTGCCGCACGAGTCGCATCTATCGTGCGGCAACTGTAAGCAGTCCAGCCCGGAGAGTGCTAAGGGCGGCCGGCCCTCGCGCCAGGATTACGCGCACGGGATGTGCTACCTCGAACAGACCGAGCGTCCGCTCCTCCGGGACGCCAATACCACGCTTCACTACAGGAGAGCTACATGCGTTTTTTGACCCTTTCGCTCGCCATAGCCGTCGCGATCGCACTGTCGGCTTGCTCCGGTAAATCCTCATCGAATACGTCGTCTTCTTCGAGTGACACGAACGCTGCCGCCACATCCGCCGCGCCGGCCGGAGACAATGGTTCGGCTGCACCCGAAGCGGGCGCGAGCGGCGACATTCCGTCGTATCCGGGTGCAACGACCCAATCATCGGGAAGCGGTTCCAATATGGGAACGACGGCGTCGGGGAGCCTCATGACGACCGACGATTCGTTTGACAAGGTGTACGGTTGGTACCAGCAGCACATGCCCGCCGGTTCCGAGAAGTCACACATGACCTCGCCGGTACAAAGCGCTGTGTTCATGATCGGCGATCCGAGCAGCGGACAGAAGTCCGTTACGATCACCGTGCAAGGTGGCAAGACGATGATCTCGATCGCCACCGTCAAGAGTTAACGACGAATTGAAACCGAGCGGCGAGGTTTCGCCGCTCGGTAGTTTCGGATTTCGTCGATTTAGTGCTCGAGAACCTGAACGTTGTTGTCGTTGTCGTCGTTGAAGTAGATCTTCGTATTCGACACTTTGGTGCCGGTTGCGACGATACCAAAGAGCGCACCGGCGGGCCCCTTGTCGACGTTGCGCACGTCGAGCAGTTTGCCCGATGCGGTCAACTCGATCAATAGGTTTTTGCCGTCGGGATCGAGCGTGTTGCCGACGATCAGGTTGCCATTGGGCAGCAGCGCCGTACTGATCGGGCCGTTGAGCGGCTTGCCCGAAAAAACGATTCGAGCGTTGCCGGCGGCCGGACCGCTGAACTTCATCCCGTTATCGATCGCTTTGATACCGTGCTTGGGAATCGTCGTAACGTTTTTGAACGCAACGACCGTGTTGTTCTGTCCGTCCGCAAAGTAGAGCGTGTCGCTGGGTGCATCGTAGGCCAGACCCGACGGCGCGAGGGCCGTCCCCGGCTTTCCGTGGTTGACGGGGAAGTTGGTGGCGATGACGTCGTAGGTGAATCCGGAGCCGAGATTGATACGCACCACGCTCCCGTTACCGGCGTTGGTCTCATAGAACGCGGGCGTACCCGAAGTAGTCTGTGCGTATATTTGACCCCATGGTTGAGAGAACGGCTTGCCCTTAATGTTTTGAATCAGCTTTCCGTTGGCATCGATGACGGGATTGTCGTTGGCGACCATGACCGATGCCCAAATGATGTCGGACTCGTCGAGGGCGAGCGCGTCGCACCCGTGCAGAGACTTTATTGCCGAGACATGCTTGGGCTTGGAATTCGGCATTGGGTGAAGCGCGACAACGGATTGTCCCGTTCCCTGCACGTTTGACTTAGCGTTGAAGTTGCAGAGGACGAGATCGCCGGCCGTAAAATCGCCGCTCGTCGCCGGGGCGATGGTTAACCCGTATGGGTTCTGCGCGCCGTTGACCGGATCGACCGCCGACCCGATGACGACTTGTTTTTTCAAGGATTTGAGCACGGAAACATCCGGCGACAACACCTCGCCGAGCGGCACATCGGGTGCACCGAGGGCTTTGCTCCCGAGCGGCGACATAGAATAACCTGCAGTGCTGCAGCCGCTTATTGCGAGCGTCGCCACGATTGACGCGGCGACGCTGCGAAGCGCGTTAGTAGGTCTGGGAAACATCGAGATCTCCTATTTTGATGTGAATGCGATGCAGTAGCCGTTGGGGGAGATCGAGCCGTCGACTACCTGACAACTTCCGTTCGACTGCGCGTCTTGGCCCGGAACGAAGAACTTGCATTCGGAGCAGTGCATGCTGCCGTTGGGCGTCGTTTGATAATGCATCGACGCTTGTGAGGCCTTCGAACTATCGGCGGCGGCTCTCCCTGCAAACGCTGCTGCCAGCGCCGGCAGAACGACTACGCCTCCGATGAACGATCGCCGGCTCAACGATTTCGATATGAGTACCATATTGAAATTAGCCTCCTTCAGCATGGGACGAGACCATGGTACGAGTCAGTTGTGAAAAAAGCCTGAAAAGGAGTGGTACGCTTACATGATTGCGGGGGGCCTTGCAGCCCCCCGCGCGGGTTATGCTATCCGATGCGATTCTAACGCTCGAGCACTTGCAGATTATTGTCGTTGTCGTCGTTGAAGTAGAGTTTTGTGTTCGCGGCGTTCGAGCCGGTTGCGACCATTCCGAAGAGCGCTCCGCCGGCGCCCGTGTCGACGTTGAGCACATCGAGCACGTGGCCGCCTGGATTCAGCTCGATCATCAGGTTTTGACCGCTAGGATCCAACGTATTGCCGATGACGAGGCTGCCGTTGAAGAGCAGCGCCGAACTGATCGGCCCGTTGAGCGGCGGTCCCGAGAAAATGACCTTCGCCTTTGAACCGCACGCACCGCCGAAGCGATGGCCGTTCGCCATGACGCGAACCATGCAGTGGCTGCCAATGCTGGATACTTTGCGGATCGCGGTCACCGAGTTGTTATCGCCGTCCACCACATAAAGGGTGTCGTGACGAGGCTCGTACTGCAGCCCGGATGGACCTAAAATGCTTCCGGGCGGGCCGCCGTTAACGGGAAATCCCGTCGCGATTACCTCGGTATTATATGAAGGCAGATTAATGCGCACGATCGATCCGTCGGCCGCGTTGCTTTCATAGACGGCCGCATTTCCTTTCTTCGGCTGCGCGTAAATTTGCCCGAACGGATTGTTGAATGGGCTGCCTGAAAGATTCGTGATCAGGCTGCCGGTCGATGAAAAGATCGGGTTATCGTTGGAGGTGAACGCCGCCGCATAAATCGTATCGTCCGGACCCAACGCTAAAGCGTTGCAGCCCGTAAGCGTCGTGGGATCGGACGTTACCAGCGACGGAGAGGAACCAGGCGTCGGATGAAGCGCGACGATCGTATAACCCGTTCCTTGAACGTTGTAGTTGTCGTTGAAATTGCAGACGACTAAGTCGCCTTTTGTGAAGTCTCCGTTCGTCGACTTAGCCACATCCAGGCCGTAGGGATTGAGTTGGCCGTAAATCGGATCGATCGTCGAACCGATTACGACTTGTTTCTTCAGCTGCTTTAAAATGCCACCGCCGCCGGCCGGAGACGGCATATTCTGGTGGTATTGATTCTGGGTAGCCGCCGGCAGGGACGAAACTGAACCTTGACCTCCGCCGCAACCCGTCGCGAGTAGAGTCGCTATCGCAGCGGCGGCGATGAGTTTTCCGTGCACGCGTAAGCTCATGCAATCACCTCGTGTAGAGCGGAAAGGGTTAGTCCTTTACTCAAGCGCGCCGATATGAAGAAAGTCTGAAACGCGGCCGCGGGCTAGCAAACTTGCGGCACGAAGGCGGCCTGGGACCGGCGACGAGCGCTTAGTCGGTGCCGGACGGCTGGAGGCCGTATTCGAGCACGCTCCAGTGCTATTGATCGAGCGGGCGCAAGAACCGCTCAGGCGGTATCGTCGCCGGAAAAGTAACGTTCACCAAACGATAGCGCCAGATGCCGTGATAGACGAGGATGCCGAGCGTACGCGAGCTCGTCTCGATCGTTCCATCAGTCTGCAGCCAGTGTCCGCCGACGTCGGCGTAATGCTGCTCGACCGATCCGCGCCAGCCATGCTCCGTGAGATTGCTCACGTTGAACCGGATCGTACAAAAGTGCATATTGCGCAAATCTACGACGACGTCGGCAAGCTGATGGGTCGGATTGCCGTCGCGCGAAACGAGATGCAGGGCGTGACCGGGATCCCCGTTCAGGCACGGCGACGGCCCGCTGTCGATCACGCGGTAAATGTTGGTTCCGATGACCTTGACGACGGCGATCGTGCGCAGGTCGGATGCGGGGCCCGGCGTCGGCGTCGCGTACGCCGATACCGGTGGATCGTCTCTTTGATAGTCGAGCATCCCGTCACGCAACGCCCGAAACGCGCCGTACCACGTCGGGTCGAAGAAGGCGCGAGTGCTGACGAGCCGGCGACCCTCCTCGTCGACGATCTCCGAGGCATAATCGTCCGTTCGGTGGTGCAAGCTCCACGTGATCGGATCGCTCTCCTCGGGTGGTGACGACATCGTGAACTCGAGCCACACCAAATGGTTCAAGACCCTGAGATCGACATCGAGACCGCGCCCTTGACCTTCGATCGAGTACGCCAGGTATTGCGGCTGCCGTAGCGCGCGCATTGAGTCCACTGCGGCAGAGTAGAACGCCTCGACGCTCGGCGTTGCGGTTTCCTCGGCACGCGCTCGCGAGAAAGCACAAACCGCCACGGCGAGGGCAACGAAAACGATCCAAGACCAGCTTTGCCGGCTCATCGTACGTCTAACGATAGCAGAGAGTCCGCACCGAAATGCTCCCGGTGGGGAGCGCCGGGTTAAGGACTCGTTAGCAACTCGCACAACGTCGAGAGCTCGATGTTCCCGCCCGACACCACGGCAACGATCGGCCCATTTGCGGCTTTGCGATGAAGGGCCGCGGCAACGGCCAACCCACCCGCGCCTTCGGCGATCACGCGAGCGCTTTCCGCGAGTAGGCGTAACGCGCGTTTTGTTTCGTCGAGAGTGACGACGATCGAACCGTCGACTATCGGCCGAAGCCGCTCCCACATCTGGGGAAAGCAACTCTTACCGCCGGCGCCGTCGACGAACGATGGTTGCCATTCTGTAAACGCCGACGGTTTGCCGTTTGCAAACGAGCGCGCGAGCGGGGCAGCGGTCTCGGGTTCGGCGCCGAAGATGTGAACGTTCGGCTTGCGCGACCGCGCGCCTAGTGCGACGCCGGTGACCAGGCCGCCGCCGCCGACCGGTGCGATGATCGTTTCAACGTTAGGCAGGTCTTCGACGATCTCCAAACCGATCGTCGCGTTTCCTGCGATGAAATCGTCGTTGTCGAACGGCGATATGAACGCACCGTCTATCCCGGGAAACGTGCGGCGCTCCATCGCTTCCCACCACGCGTCGTAGGAGACTTCGATCAACTGGGCACCGAGCGCGCGCATACGTTGGAGTTTCGTCACCGGTGCGGTTGCCAGCGTGACCACCGTGCACGGCACCCCCTCGAGGCGCGCGGCATATGCCAAGCCTTGTCCCGCGTTGCCGGCGCTCGCCGTCCATACGCCGAGCGCACGGCGCTCCGGCGGCAGCATCGCAACGGCATTGAGCGCGCCGCGCAGTTTGAACGAATTGATCGGTTGGAGATTCTCGAGCTTGAGAAAAATCGTTGGGCCGGCGGTAGCGGCCTCGAGTTTGATCAAAGGCGTTCGAAGCGCCACTGCGGCGATTCGTTTCCGAGCGGCTTCGATAGCGTCGTTGCTGACGGAAATATCCTGCCGGTCTGCACTCATTGTGGCGGAGTTCGCACGACGATGCAGCAGGTCCGGTTTTTCACGCAGGCTTCCGTTTAGACGTATCGTGCTGGCGCCCCGACGTTAACTCGCGTTGCGGTCGACCGAGCGCGGGGTCCCAAGGGAAGACTCGAGCGAGTAAAAACCACGCTGAAGCTAATAGGATTGGAGGCGCAAGATGGCTCATCGAGGATCGCTCTGGTTCACCCTCCCCTTTCTTGTCGGTGGTTTCGCACTCTCGGGCTGCAACGGCGGCAGCTCGCTGCCGGGCGCATCGACCCCCTCGCTGCAAAACCCGTCGCTGTTACCGTCGCTTAGGGGCAAGGCGGCCACGACCGCGCTCTACCTCAGCGACTGGTACGGCAAGTCCGTCTTTCGCTACGTACGCAATGCCGATGGAACGTTGCAATCGCCGGCGGGCTCCTCGCTCGTGCTTTCCTACAACCCGGGTCCAATCGCCATCGGCGCTGGCGGAAGCCTTTTCGTAACCGACGAAGACGCCGAGTCGCTGTTCGTCTACGCCAAGGGCGCGACGGGCT
>DASXGO010000467.1:0-1678 GCA_036489055.1 Candidatus Cybelea sp.
GCTCGACCTGCGCGAAATCGACTTAGCACGTGCAAGTCTTCCCCTGCTCGGCGATCTGGAGGCGGCATTGCCCGACCTGCTGCTCGACGAGGAGCTTCCCTTGCCCCGCGCGACCGGAAACGCCGTGTGACGCTCCCCATCATCGAGAGCCATCCATCGCTGCCGGCACCGCCCGGAATCGATCCGGCCGTCGCGACGGAATGGCTCGTCGCGTTCTTGCGCGACGAACTCGTCGACCGGCGCGGGATTCGACGCGCGGTGGTCGGGCTCTCCGGGGGAGTTGATTCCGCGGTCACGGCTTTTCTTTGCGCGCGCGCGCTCGGGCCGGACGACGTTTACGCGTTTCGCATGCCGTACAAAAGCTCGCATCCAAGTAGTTTGAGCGACGCACAGCTCATCGTCGACGCGCTGGCGATTCCGTGCCGGACGATCGATATCACGGCAGCGGTCGACGGCTATCTGCAACATGAGCCGGACGCGGATGCGCGACGCCGCGGCAACGTCATGGCACGAATGCGGATGGTGGTTCTCTTCGATCAGTCCGCGAAACTCGACGCACTGCCGATCGGAACGGGGAACAAGACAGAACGGCTCCTTGGATACTTCACCTGGCACGCGGACGATACGCCGCCGCTCAATCCGCTCGGCGACCTGTTCAAGAGCCAGGTTTGGGAGCTTGCACGCTACCTAGGTGTTCCGCAGCGGCTGATCGAGAAGGCGCCGACGGCGGATCTCCAAGCCGATCAGACCGACGAGGCGGATCTCGGCATCAGCTATGCCCGCGCGGATGCGATCCTCTCGCAGTTGCTGCTGGGGTACTCCGACGACGAGCTCGTCGCACGTGGATTCGAGCCCGGCGAAGTCGTACTCATCCGCCGGCGCGTCGACTCGACGCATTGGAAACGCCATCTTCCGACAACGGCGATGTTGAGCAGCACCGCGATCAACGAGTTTTACCTGCGCCCGGTCGACTACTAATATCCCAGCATGTGTCATCCTGAGCGCAGCGAGCGTAGCGAGCGAAGTCGAAGGGCGTTTTTTCCCGTGAGCCTCAATCTCGAAGGGAGGTTATGCGCCGTCATCGGTGCGGCCGACGACCGCGAAGCGATTGAAAAGAGCGCGGCGCTGCTCGAATCGGGTGCCGAAGTTCGCCGGATCTACGATCCGGAGACCCTGCGAGACGAAGATCTGGAAAACGTCTTCTTCGTCATTTCGACGCCGCAAGACGCCGCGCTTTCGGCGCGGCTTCGAGCGCTGGCCGACCGAGATCGTTTCTTGCTCTGCTGCATCGATCAGCCGAGATTCGGTTTCGTCGCGATGGCGGCGATCGCGAAGGCGGGGCCGGTGCGCATCGCGATTTCCACGGCTGGGCTCGCGCCCCGCGTTGGGAAGGCTCTCAAGCGCGCGCTGCAGCACGCGATGGATGTGAAGTTTTCGCGCTTCATCGCGCACTTGGCCGAGCGGCGCGCGAACGTCCAGGCCGCGTATCCCGGTCCGGAGAGCACGGAGCTTCGGCGCGAGGCGATGATCGAAGCCGCCCGCGGCTTCCGGGCGGACGTGAAGTTTTCGTACCCGGAATGGTTCGACGATGCCGAGCGTTGAGATCATCGCCGTCGGCACCGAATTGCTGCTCGGGCAGCTGGTGGATACCAACACCGCTTTCATCGCGCAGCGATTG
>DASXGO010000495.1:0-12623 GCA_036489055.1 Candidatus Cybelea sp.
CCGGTAATGATTAGAACCTCCCGCGAAAAAGATGAGAGGGTCTCCGCCGCTTTGGCGCGCGTTGCCATGGCTTACGCTTAACTTACAACGGCGACAAATCGCGTAGAATCGATGCCCGTTGGCGCTACCAACAACGAAAAACAGTGGAACGTCGAAACATATCTGGCTTCCTGGGCCGGCCATTTCGGAAGCTTTGAGTCAGTGCGGGCCGCAATGAACCCAGGTCAACTTTTTCCAAGACCTCCTTCGCGCCGGCGGGGTCCGGGATCGCCGGGCGGAGGAGTGCGCCATGCCGATTCGGATCTGGATCCCGTACGAGGTTGCCCTATCGCTCGCAGCCTGTGGGCAACCCCAAACGACGCCAGTCCAGCCTAACGCACCAGTGCGGGAGGGACCAGGCGCATCCATGAGAGCCGCCGGTCAGGGCGCATCGTGGTCGGCTCGGCCCGCCGGTCGAGGTCAACGGCGCGAATTCGTTCTTTACTATTTCTTTGAGCACGATAACGGGAAACGCCCGCGAGGCGGCCTCGCCGTCGGACCATACGGTTCGCTTTTCGGCACGACCAGTCGGGGTGGTCGGCGCGGCTGTCCAGCCGAAAAAGGTAGCTGCGGTACGATCTACATCATGTCAAACACAGACTCGGGCTATATCGAGTTCCTGCTCTACCGCTTCTGTGAGAAGCGCGGCTGCGCCGACGGTGCGTTACCTTACGCCGATGTCACGTTCGACAAACACGGCGCCATGTATGGCACGACCTACGAAGGCGGAGCAAACAACGGCGGCGTCGTGTTCAAATTGAAGCCGAGGAAAGACGGCTTGTATAAAGAGAGCGTGTTGTACAGCTTCTGTCCGCAAGAGGGCTGCCCGGACGGTTCGAACCCACGAAGCACTCTGATTCTCGACGCGAGCGGTGCGATCTATGGCACCACGCTCTACGGCGGCAGCAAAAACGGTGGCGTCGTCTTCAAGCTGACGCCATCGTCATCTGGATATACGGAGAGCATGCTGCACGAGTTCACCGGTGCCGACGGGCTCTATCCGGAGGCCGGCGTCGTGGCCGACGCCGGCGGCGCGCTTTACGGAACCACCGCGAGCGGCGGGGCCAGCGGCTGCGATACCGGCTGCGGCGTCGTTTTCAAGCTCACGCCCAACGGCTCTCAATATACGGAGACCGTACTGCACGAGTTCGCCGGCGGCGACGATGGCACCGATCCCTATGCGGGACTCCTAATGGACAAGCACGGAAACCTCTTCGGCGTTACCGCGGAAGGCGGCGGTAGCGGCTGCTACGGCAACGGCTGCGGCGTCGTATTCGAAATGAAGCGCTCCGGTACGGCCTATAGCGAGTCGGTGCTGCACGCGTTTGCGGGAACCGACGGTTCGGCCCCCAACGCCGCGCTCGTCTTTGGAAAGCACGGCGAGCTCTACGGCACGACGGGGAGCGGCGGCAGCTACGGCGAGGGAACGGTTTTCGCGATGAAGCCTGCGAGTTCGTCGTACGAGTTTCGCTCGCTCTACAGTTTCTGCAAACTGCCGAAATGCGCTGATGGGGAGACTCCCGTCGGAGGTGTCGTCCTCTACGCCAAGACGATCTACGGCGCTACCTTTCAAGGCGGCCGCAAAGACGCCGGCACGGTTTACGAACTGTACAAACCGAGCGATTAAGCTTCCTCACGCTTCACGAATTGCCGGCTCTTGACAGAGCGAGGGCAGCCGGGTTAGTGTAATCGCTAGTTAGTTAGCTAACTAACTAATAAGCGACGAGGATTTTTCGGGATATGTCGACCGTAGAATACGGGTTACGGCGCTGGATCATCGTGCTCGGTGTGCTGTGCGCTCCGCTCATGGAGACAATCGATTCGTCCATCATCAACATCGCGCTTCCCAACATTCAGGGGAACCTTGGGGCAACGCTCGACGAGGCGGCGTGGGCAGTTACCGGTTACCTTATGGCTAATGTGATCGTCATTCCGTTGACGCCGTGGCTTCAAGAGCGATTCGGCCGGCGCCAATATTTCGTAGCGACGACGATCGGATTCACAATCGCATCGGTTCTCTGCGGATTTTCGACGAACATCGCGGCTCTCGTCGGACTGAGGATTCTTCAGGGTCTGTTCGGAGGCGGACTCATCGCGACAGCTCAGAGCGCACTGCGCGATACGTTTCCGGCGGAAGAAGTAGCCCTCAGCCAAGGCGTCTTTGTTTTGATCATCGTCGTGGGGCCAATACTGGCGCCCGTGCTCGGAGGCGCAATCGTCGACAACCTATCCGGGCCGTGGATATTCTTTGTCAACGTCGTACCGGGAGTAATCTCGAGCGTCATCGTTGCAACGATGTTGCAGAATCCGTCAAAACCAAAACGTTTGCGTGTCGACGGCGCCGGTATTGCTTTGCTCGCCGTTGGAGTTGGATCTCTTCAGTATTTTCTCGATGAGGGCGAGCGCAACGACTGGTTTGCGAGCCAGTCCATCGACGTGGCAGCGCTGCTCGCGGCATGCGGTTTATTGAGCTTCGTTATCTGGGAACTGTACGGCGCACGCGAGCCGATCGTGGATCTGCGCATCTTTGCGAAGTATCGATCGGTGCCAATTGGGCTGATCCTGGCGATGGGTACCTCTGCCAGTTTCTTCGGAACGACGCTTGTGCTGCCGCAGTTCGTGCAAACGATTCTCGGCTTTACCGCTTTTGAAAGTGGACAACTCCAGCTCTTTAGGGCGCTGCCGGTGTTTTTCATGGTTCCAGTCGTCGCCGGGTTTGTTGGTACGGGAAGAGTCGACGCCCGAATAATGATTTCGGCCGGCTGGCTGCTGACGGCCTGGTCGTCATTTGCGCTCTTCGCGCAGATCACTAGCACTTCGGGGTTCGATCGCTTCATCGTACCGCTCCTCGTCGGTGGTGCCGGATCCGCGATGCTGGCAATCCCGCTGCTCGTGATTATTCAGGGTACGACTAGCGCGTCGGACGGACCCAAGGCCAGCGCTTTCATCACGTTGGCGTTCCAGCTGGGCGGCTCCGTGGCCGGCGCGATCCTCGTCACGATCGTCGATCGCCGCGCCGCCTTTCATGTGGACGCGCTGGCCGCGGCCGTCACGCTGGGCCGCACTCCTATTCCTCCGCTTCCGACTCGCGAATGGCTTACGACGACGGAGAGACTCGTCGCACAACAAGCGCAGACGATGGCATTCGCCGACACGGCATTCGTCGTCGGCGTTATGGCGCTCGTTCTCGTATTTCTCGTGCCGCTTCTCAAGCGCCAGCCAAAGGACATGGCGAACGTTTCGCTCGAAGCGTAGCCGCCTAAAGATAGAAATGCCGCCTAAAGCAGATAATCGCACTCGACTCGTGCAGGCTGCGCAGAAAATGACGTATCGCCGCGGTTTTCACCACGCGACGCTTGCCGACATAGCGCGCGAAGCACGGGTGCCTCTCGGCAACGTCTATTATTATTTCAAGACCAAGGAAGAAATTGGCGACGCTGTCGTCGATCGGTTACTCTCGCAAGTACGTGCGACGCTTGAATCGTGCGAAAAGCCGGGCTCGCCGAAAGAGAGCTTGTGCGCGAGTGTGGATGCGGTGGTCGCGAGCAAGGACGCGCTCTCCAAGGGTGGATGTCCGGTCGGCAGTTTGTGCACGGAACTGCATAAAGAGGGCGGCACTCTTGCGGGAAAGGCGACCGTGCTCTTTGAGAAACAGCTCACGTGGATGGAGCGAAAGTTCAAGCAATGCGGACGAACCGCGGACGCGCGCCGGCTCGCCGTGCACCTCCTTTCGGCGCTCCAGGGCGTTTCGCTACTCGCGCATAGTTTTCACGATTCCGAGCTAGTTGCCGGCGAGACGGTAGCGCTCAAGAAGTGGATCCGCGCCCTGTAGGATGAGACCCGTCCCCTGAAAGGGGAATGCGGCGACTTTTGTCGCATGTAAGAAGGGCGAGCGAGCGGCCGCTTTCCCGGCCAATAGCACCGCTCTCACTAAACCATTCGGTACGGCGAGCAAATAAGGCCGTTGCCGGTGTGCGAATGAACTTGAGGTTTAGCGCCGGCGCGGCGCGAAGTTCATATTAGCGTGGAAGACGAACCGCGACTAGCGCGCGTAGAAAGTTCGTCCGAATTCGGGAAGCTCTTGCGGCGCTACCGGCTCGCCGCGGGACTCTCGCAAGAAGCCTTGGCCGAACGCGCTCGCATGAGTACGGACGGCATCAGCGCTCTCGAGCGCGGGCATCGCCGCTCGCCGCAACGCGAAACTGTCGCATTTTTGTGTCGTGCGCTCGCGCTCAGCGACGAACAGCGCCGCGAGTTCGAGGCGGCTACGCGTTCGGGATCGCGACGCCGCATCGGCGGAGGTGCGTCCCCCGAAGGCCCGTGGCTTGACCCCGGCACTTCAAATTTGCACCTCTCGGTGACCAGCTTCGTCGGGCGCGAGACCGAGCTCGACGAGATCGCTCAACTCGCGCGCGACCATCGACTCGTTACGCTGACGGGCGCCGGAGGGATTGGAAAAACCCAGACGGCACTGCACGTCGCAACATCTCTCAACACAGCCGAGAGTGCAGCCTTCTTCGTCGCGCTTGCGCCGGTTAGCGATCCCGCATTAGTACTTGGCGCGATCGCGTCTGCTCTGGGCGTGCAAGAAGCGCTGGGGCACCCGCTCCTTGAGACGGTGACCGCCTATCTCAAGAGCAAAGCGATCTTGCTTATCCTCGATAACTGCGAGAATGTCATCACCGAGGCTGCGACGGTTGCGGGCACACTGCTGGCCGGCTGCCCCAATCTTCGCATGCTTGCAACGAGCCGCGAACCGCTTCGAATCGCAGGCGAGTACACGTATCGGCTACCGTCATTGAGCGTTCCGACGGCGGAAGCAGCTGCTCGGTTTAGTGCAGACGAGGCGCTCTCATTCGGTGCAGTCGTTCTTTTTAACGATCGCGCCCGTGCGGTCAACCATCGGTTCACGCTGACCGACCAGAACGCGTCGACGGTTGCGGAGATCTGCCGCCACTTAGACGGCATCCCATTGGCGATCGAACTTGCTGCCGCTCGGGTCAACATTCTTCCGGTTCAAGAAATTTCGAAGCGGCTCGACCATCGCTTCGCCATTCTGACTGGAGGTGAGCGCACGGCACTACCGCGGCAGCAGACGATGCGTGCGGCGATTGATTGGAGCTACGACCTGCTCGAGGAGCGCGAACGGCGTGTCTTCGAGCGCCTCTCGGTCTTTGCCGGCGGATGTACGATCACCACGGCGAGCGCCGTCTGCGCGAGCGACGACGTCGTGGATGCCGACGTGATCGACCTGCTTTCGTCGCTGGCGGACAAGTCGCTCTTGGTCGCCGATTTCGACGGCCTCGAGCCGCGCTATGTGCTTTTCGAGTCATTCCGCGAGTACGCGCGAGAGAAGCTCGCGGTGCGAGGTGAACAGGACGCCGTCGCGCACCGTCACGCGGTCGCGTGCTTAGAACTCGCCGAGCGGCTTGACCACGCATACTACTACGAATCTCACGAAATTGTGGGCGCGCTCGCTCATGAGGAACTGGACAACTGGCGGACGGCGCTGCATTGGGCGCTGGCGGGCCGGGTCGACGTTCTTCTGGGGCAGCGCCTCATTGGGGAGCTGAGCGTACTCTGGCAAAGTTTCGCGCCACTCGAGGGACGACGTTGGCTACTCTGCGCGCTGGAACTAGTCGACGAGCGCACACCAACGAGCGTCCTTGCGAGGCTCGGTTACGCCGAAGCGACTATCGCCATGGCGCTTCAGCAAGACGAAGCGCAACTTGCCAGCAGCCGGAGCGCCGTGGCGCGCTACCGCGACGTCGGCCACTCTTTAGGGATCGCCCTCGCGCAGAGTCGCGAGGCTCAGGCACTATTGAACTTTGGTCGGATCGCGGAAGCAAAGTCGGTGCTGGAAGAAGCCCTCCCACTAGCTCGCGCAGTACATAATCGGTGGCTTGTTGGCTATCTACTACGCCTCTTAGGACATGCCTGTGCTTTGAATGAAGATCTTGCCTCGGCGCGTGGTTACATCGCGGAAGCACTTCAGAACTATGAAGCGGTCGGCGCGAAACTCGACGTCGGATGGACGATCGAGACGCTCAGTTGGATCGACTTTCGCGCGGGCGACGCTGAGCTGGCGCTTCGAGACACTACTGACGCGCTTGCGACTTTTCGCAGATTCAAGCATGTGCGCGGCATCACGATTATTCTCAACCATATGGCGAAGTATCTCGTTTCCTTGACCCGATACGACGAAGCCGAGAAGACCGCACGCGAAGCGCTCAACATGGCACGCGAGCACCACTTGGACGTCCTCGCTGCCTTTGCCCTACAGCACCTCGGGGCAGCCGCAGCATTACGGTCCCAAAGCGCAGTCGATCCTCGGCCCACCGGCTACGAACAGGCTGCGCAGATTTTCGGCTTCGTCGACGCTCGCCTCGCCGCGATGGGAACAGCACGCGCCGAAGAGCAGCAGGAATACGATCGCGTCGTCAACGTGCTGCGCGAAGTCATTGGCGCCGATGCGCTCGGCAAGCTAATGGCCGCGGGCGCAACGCTTACCGAAGAACAGGCTGTCGAGGTCTCGTTTCCAGCGGTGACCTTTCTAGACTCTCGCGCGTGCGCAACAGAAGGCTGAGCGTCCTTCGCTCCGACTGAAGGTCGAGGCCCATCAAGCGGTTCGCGTGCAAATGGACAAAAGAAGCCAGCAATGTATCGAGGGATTGGCTCAATGCTCCCTCGCCCGCTAGGTCCCTAAGGTTTCGTGCCACCGGGCGTAACGCATCGCGTCTTTCGCGTAGCGCGGAGGAAACGTTGAGCGCTTGATCCGCTTGCCGCTCTTCCGGCGAACCCAGGAGGGAACGCAACACCGTCTTGCGCTTCCGGTATTCCGCCCCGAGTTCGCTGTCTCCCATCGTCGCGTATCGGCGATACCAGCCCAATAGATCCGCCTCACTTAGTCCAAAGTCTTGGAGCAGGTTGTCGGTGCTCAGAGCCAAGAGAGCAGTTTCATCGTGCGGCCAAAGTTTCGCTTTCAAAGCGCGCATGAGCAACGCGCAGCTGCGGCTGTCCGTCGCGAATACCGATTCTGAAGCCGTCATTCCGAGCAGACCGCCGAAGCGTTCGATTTCCTGCTCATAGGTATCAAACAGAAACTTCAGACAGAGGCCCTCAGACATCAAGCGGATCCCCCACTCGCTAACGCGAGGGAAGAGTTGGTGCGTCAAGAGTTCGGGCGACCCCCGGAAGCGGAGGCGCACATGTGGTTGAGGATCTGCATAACGAAGGAAGAACCATGAATCCGCGAAGCCTGACGCCACCGCATTCTCGCTGAACGTAAATATCGGCTCGGAAATTAGATCTCGTTCGAGGTGGCGTGGGCAATATATCTTGACGAACAGCCACTCACTCCCAGGCGGATGGCATCGGATCGTTGGAGCAAAAGATTCAATCTTCGCGCCGGCAGGTGAAGGAACACGAGCATCGCCGGGCTCTGGAGCCGACGCGTTTCGGGATAGGACGAGCGAGACGACGAACTCACTATAGTAACGTCCCGCAGGGCCACGCAGCCACGCCTCATCGAGTGCCGGCAAGACCTCCTGAACGATCGTGTCGCCCCCGCTGGGCGATCTAAGCAGTTCCGCTCGGAGTTCCGCCGCCTGCGCGGTATCGTCAAGATCCAGCACCAACCTGTTATCAGCAATGCTCAAGCACACGTACCTCGGTACGTTCCATTCTGTTCGCCAGCGCAGTAAAGCACGGTCGTAAGCCTCTTCAGAGTTCGTCGCCAGATGCTCTTTCCGCACTCGCCACTGCGCGAGGCGCAGTACGATGCGACCGACCTGAACGCGGGGAAGGAACGGAAAGCCCTCGGCCTGGTCCCAAGCGAAGGTGCTGAATGCCGCCCTCCCGTCGTGGCTTAGCTCTTCGAGGAAGCGAATGACGGAGGGAGCTAAGTAAGGATTGAGCATGTGGCCGGTAAAGAGTGCGACTCTCTTTCCGGTCGTCGACCACCGTATGTAGAAGCGGTCGCGTTCGACTCCCACCGTCAGTTCGTCGAGTCGGATGACGCTCGAGGTGGTAACACCGGCCGATGTTCCCAAAGTGATCTCGTACGGGCGCACCGACGGCCGTATCACGACGTTGGCCGATCGTAAGTTGAGCGGCATGTACACGAGCTCTGCACACAAGCGATCTGCTGTGCAGGCTTGCTCTGCGTCGGCGATTTGCTTCAACATAGCCGGCCCCTCGGGGGCGAGCAAGTCGGCGAATCGCCCTAGGTTGCGGCCCGCCGCTTGAGCTCCAACGTTGGGACCGATAACGAGCAAGAAATCGCCCCTATCGATAGCCTCGGCCGAACCGGCGCCTACCATCACGTTGATGTCCAGCGATAACGGCGCCGATTCGAAATTGGGAGACCAAGTTTCCATTCGTGAGAGGTCGCGTTCCTCGAGCGCAACGACCTGTTGACGGTTGCGCAACGCCGCACAGGCAAGTTCCGACAAGGCTCGGCTACGACGCGCCGCCTTCGCCGGGTCCATCGCGGTCTTCGCCGGCTCGTGGTTTTCCAACGGTCCAAGGCCACGGTCCGGATCCAGAAGTTCGAGTAGCGGGACTTCCCGGTCGCGTCCATAGCGGTCGACAAATGCCTGGCGATAAGAAGCAATGGACGACGAACCGGGTGGAGCGGGAGTTAAACGCAACAGAAGTTCGGCCGCACGCGCTGCCTCCGCCGCGATAACATCTCCGACTTGACCGTGCACCGATACCACCGCGTCGACTTGCACCGGCGGCTGCTGCGAGTCGGCCGACTCCCTGGCCTTTGCGACAAGTCTTCCAAATGCTGCCGCACCGTCTTCGTCTAACTGCCGATCCCACTCAGACGAAGCCCACAGCAGCTCATTGAGGCGAGTCGCGGCTTCGCCGGCCTCCGGGATCGCCGCCAAACGCTCGGCAACGTAATGCGCCGGGCTACGCACGGTGAGCGGGGGTCGAAGATCCGTGAGTAGGAATGTTTGCTCCAAGAGTTCACTCAGCAGCGTGTCCACTCGCTGCGAAGTCGCCGACGGCGTTGTGCTACATAACTTTGCGAGCAGCTCTTCATAGGATATCGGAGCTCGCGCAAGCGACAGCGCCCGCATAACCACACTGGTCGCGCGGATCGAAACCCCAGCGCTCGGAAAAGCGCTGGATGAAGCGGCGCGCTCGGACAATGTGACGCGGCCACCCGCAACTACTGCCGATGGGTTCGCGTAGAAGCGCAGGCGCTTTCGAACTGCCGCGTTGGCTTCGACGGATGCGACGAGCTTCATGAGCCACCCCATATCGGGGCGGGTTCTCGTGAAAGGTCGCGTCGACTGGATTTGAATCGTGGTTGCCGGACCCAATGCGGCAACGGCTGCTCCGGCAAAGAGACCGAAGGGGGTGGGCCGCGTCGCCATTCGAATCGCGTAGCGCAAGAGCTTCGCGCGCATGCGCGTCGCATCGCGCGCGCTCAACTCCGAGCGGCCGTACCTGTCCATCGCTTCGAGCAGCGAACTGCTGGCGAACGCAACGGCGCGGCGGACGTCGGCATTTGTGAACGGCGAGGGCCCCCTGTTGTGGTCGCTAAGGGCGAAGTATGCCTCGACCGGCAACAGGGGCGCTCGGACCATCACGAAGTCGATGGGCCGATACCAAGGCACTTGCTGTCGTGAATGGACTCTTTGGACCGGCCGATCGCCGTCATACAACTTCAATAACGACCGTTCTCCCGCAGCGGCCCAGCCGAAGTGTCCGGCCAGCCGCCGCTAGCCCATTCAGCGGTTACGTTATAGCTCGTTTTAGATTTTCAATTGGTGTCCATTTACCGTATTTACTTGGAACAAAACGCGTGTCGGTGGGACCGTACCGGGGCCGGTAGGGGGAGGGTTTGGCGTGCCGCACGGAGGGCCGCTAGCGTATACGACCACCTTCTGGTGCTTTGCTGGACTGCGCTCGAAAACTATGAAAGCTCCCTCGTCTCGGTATCGAGCTCGAACACTGCAACGATTTCGTCAGCCATGAGATCTCCAATCTCGGGGTCCCGAAACGGGACTCCAGGCAGCCTGCCCAGCCCTTCGACACAAGCTTGCTCCTCCCTCGCCTAAGCAGACGCCCCTAGGACAGGAGAAAAGCACGGTTCCAGGTTGGTTCTACGCTGGTCGCGGCCGCCAAGAGGACGATCGCGACCCCGGCCGCGCCGTCTAGTAAACCCGGTTGATCGATCTCATGACCGGCGATCTCTAGATTACGAAAGCCAAGCAGCGACTCAGGACGGTAACGGTCGAGGAGCTGCTCAACGAGGGCGCGACTTCCCTCGATGAAGACGTCTGCTCCGGTATCGTTGGCAAATCGCAGAGCGATCGCCAACAAACCAGCGATGCCATGGCAGAACGTCGGAGAATCGATATAACGCTCGGCAACAGGTCGCCGGAAGACTGCCTCCATCGTTGAAATAGCCAACGAGCGATAATCGTCCCGGTCCAATGCATCACCAGCCAACCACACAGCGCGCGCGACGCCGGGGCTCCCGTAGCACCATGCGCAGCGACTCGGCGCACCCGCGACGGTGCTGACGCCGCCTAACGGCGCGTCGAAATCGCCGAGTGATGTCGGCGGTTTTGCAATTGTCACGGCCGTCGGCCAGTTCACGCCCCACGCATCATCGCTGCGGTGCTCGTTTAGCCAATCGAGTATTCGCGTAATCGTTTCCGGCAAGCCGGGAGTCGACAACCCTGTCCGCAGTGCTAACGAAAGCACCGCGAGTGGTCCGGGAATGCCGTGCGCCAGCCCGCAGTTTAAATTGCCGTACGGGTAAGCCGTTCTTTGTTCATCGTGCCAAAGTAGCGCACTCGGCGTGTGCCAGACCGGCATGCCATCTTCCTCGTCAAGTATGCTTATTAAAGCATCGATCGATGCATGCAAAGCGTTCATCACGCCCGGCTCTTTCGTGCGGCACAATAAGTATGCAGTGACGCCGCTCAACCCCGAGATAACGTCGAACTCTTCGACGCCTAGCCCATTTCGACGCCGGCGCAGATCGCCGGCGAGTGCGAGTGTCCTGCCGACGATCGCATCGTCGAGAGTGGAGAGTAATCGCCGATAGCGCGTACCTTCACGCGATAACTGTGAGGCGCTAAAAGCCAGTCCGCTAAGACCAGATAGCAATCCGAGTGGCACTTCTGAAGCGGTTTCTACGCCCTGGACGGCCAGAGCAAGGTGCTCTCGGCCGATAACATCCCAGCTCTCGCCGGCAAAACAAGCGTCCAGATAGCCCCAAAGCAAGGCTAGTCCTGCGTATCCGTCGGAGACTGTGTACGGAGCCCAGGGCGGCCTGGGAAATTTTGTTTGAATCTTAGCGGCGGCGGCGGCTTGGACGACCCTTTCCGGCGAGATTAGCCGCTCCGAGATGTTGCGCGCAACCCGCACGGCTTGAACGGCAAGATCATCCGCAGCGACTGGGCTCCACGTCACGCGCTAAGCTAGGACAAATTGCCGGTTCTGAAAACGCTCACACAATCGCGGCCGCATCTCGCGCAGCTGCACTCACTTCGTGCAAGCGAAGTCCGTGCCAGGATTGGGCGTGCCGCACAACCCGGGTGCCGGGGTCCCGCATTGTTCCGTGCGACCGATCACGCGTCCCCCGACGCCGGGTCGTATTGGGCCTTGCCGAACGTCGAGGTCGAATTCGTTCGGTGCCGCTTCACTTGCTTTTCGCGGTTGCGTGGCGGAATGCGTGATCTGGGCGGCCTGCTTGACGAACACACGCGTGCCGCCCAAACTGCCGAACGGTGATTGCTCGGGGGAGAGTTTTTCCGCGTGCACAATGTCGGATTCTGCGATCTCAACCGATCGGCTCATATCCAAATTCGGATAGAGGAGCCAATAGCCGGGCCTGGGGCTGTGACCTAGGAGTCCTACGAAGCTGGTCAGTCCAGCGGGCGGCTCACCCGGCTTATCCCGTAGGCGCGCAAGGATTGGCTCTTCCTTCAGGTTGTCCGGCTTATTGGCGGCCATGAGAACTCCAATCTGGGTCCCACAAGGGGACTCGAGGCAGCGTGCGAGCTTTTCGACGCCAGCTTGCTACCGCCCCGCCCCTGAATTGGGGTCATAAGTGAATGGGGCGTTTGAACACCGGTCACCGCTGCGCGCTCTGAATATGGCGCGGCATTACCGCGGCAGGGACTCTTGTGTCGACTCTGTCAGACGCTATTTCGGTGGCGTAGTAGCGTCCGGGTCCTGCGGCCCGGGACGCTAGCATAAGGGCCACATCCGTGGCTTCTTTCAGGGTCGTCGCGCTCTGCACGGAAACCTCCATGAGCGGCTCGACTTCACCCTTCTCGAAGATGTTGAATTGTCTCATAGTGAACTCCTTAGGACAGTGTGAGGCGATCGCAAAAAGGCTTAGGCGGGCGAAGAGAAGCCTCGACGCCCGCCTACTATCCGGCTAGGAACAGGCTCCCTGAGGCTGCGTAAACGTTCCTTCGAACGAGTCGAGGCCGCCGGTACCCGTTGACTTGGTGCGATAGAACCACGAGAAGAACGCCAGTTCTTGCGGGTGGTACGTGAAGTTGTTGCGATCGAGCGTAAAGGAAGTGCCGGTTAAAGGTTCGCCG
>DASXGO010000043.1:0-6875 GCA_036489055.1 Candidatus Cybelea sp.
GGCCCGTACGGCATTGCCGTCGATTCTCAAGGCAACGTTTTTGTGAGTAACCTCGACAACAACACGCTAGTCGCCTACCATGCCGGGCAAAGCACGCCGTACGTATCGATTCCGTTCAATCCGTTCGGTCAGGCTCTCGGCGTGGATACCGATTCTAAGGATAATGTCTGGGTCGCTTGCGATTCGGGCGCAGTCTTCGAGATTCCGGCGGGCTCGGCGTCGCCGCAGAACGCCAACCTTTCCGGAATCAACGGTCCCATCATGCTGACCTTCGGTAAAAAGGATCAAATGTTCGTTTCAAACTTCGGTGGATCGAACGTGACGGTCTATGCCTACGGGACAACCACGCCGGCCTACACGATCACCAACGGGATCGAAAAAAATGGGCCGACCCTCAACGGCGTCACCAAGTCGGACTACTTCTTCCAATCGAATCAAGACGGCGCCGTGTCCGGCTACAAGAAGGGTAAAACGTCGCCATTCTCAACGATCTCGGGAATCCCCGACCCCCGCGGCATCGTGGGGTACCCGCTCGTTAAGAAATAACGCACGCGAACTAACCAAGAAGAGGAGCGCGCGGCCGTGGCCGCGCGCTCGCTCTTTGTACACCGCTAATTTCCGAGCGGGGTGGGAAACGGCTCGCGAACGGGCGGCGGTTCGGGCCATCGTGTCGTCCATGGTCCGGGCTCGCGCCCCTCGCGCCGCTCCTCCCAGCCGTTGACTAAAGTGCCGCCCAAATCGACGTCTTGCGCCGTTACGTCGACGTTGACGCCCCTGCCCTCGGGAGTCAGCGTGGTTTCGATACGTCCGCCGTTTCCGTTTTGCGCGCTAACGCGGAGCGAACCGTTTTCTTCGTAGGTGACCGATTCGCCGTTGCCGAGCTGCAGCGTCTGGCCTTTTTGGATCGCAACCGATTGGCCGTTGTTGGTGACCGTCGCCTGCCCCTCATTGTTTATGCCGATCTTCGTTGCGCCGTCGTTCAGCGAAACGGTTGCCGATTGATTCCACGCGATCCCTTTGCCGTTCGGCGGCGTGGCTTGCGTCGAGATTCGAAAGCCCCCGGCAAACGAGTTGGAGTTGAGCAAATCGGGCTGGGAGGTCATGTTGTCCCAGCGGGCGCCGTTGAAGGATAGGTGCGGATCGCCGTCGCTCGCACCCGTAGCATTTTGAAAGAACCGCTCGTTGCCGTAGGGCGGAGAGTTCGCCGGGCCGTATGGCGGACAGTTCCCTGAACCGTACGGTGGTGAATTGCTCGGGCCGTACGGAGCATTGCAGCCGTATCCCATCATCGACTGCAGCACCTGCATGAGCTGCTGGAGCATTCCCATGAGCGATCCGAACATGCCCTGCAGGGAGCTGGGATTTGAGGACGCATCGCCATAGGCACCTTCGCCGTTTTCACTCGACCACGGTGGAACGAAGCGCGAGATGTTGTCGCCCGTGGCGGCGGGTGTGGCGCCGGCGAAGACGGACCCTTCGGTTCCGGTATTTGCAAGCGCCGCTATGGAGTTGGCATTGAGCGAGCCGTCGAGCGGCTGAACGTACATGGTCTACCTCCGTCGTAATAGCTGCGCTTCCATCACGCCGAACGAGCGAGCCGACAAGGGAGCGGCGCCGTTGCCGAAAAACTCGAAGCACGATGAGCGAATCGCAATTAACGCAGCTCTCGCGCCTCGAGGAACGCCTGTTGTCCCTCAAGGAGCGTCTTTGACGACTCAGGTAAGCGCCGCCGGATAGCCGAGCTCGACGAGCGTTCCCGCTCCCAAGAGTTTTGGAACGATCCCGAAGCCGCGCAGCGCGTGATGAAGGAGCTCGCGGAGCTGCGCGATGAGACGGCCGCCTCAGATGCCGTCGCTCGCAACATAAAAGAAGCTCGCGAGCTGCTCGAACTCTTTGCCGGCGATCCGGCCGCCGAAAGCGAAGCCGGCGGCGCGATCGAAACCGCGGCCGCAGCATTAGAAGGCCTGGAGATGGCGGCGAGCTTCAGCGGTGAATTCGACGCACGCAACGCGATCGTGAGCATCTTCGCGGGCGCGGGCGGCGTCGATGCCGCCGATTGGACTGCGATGCTCGCGCGCATGTACGTGCGGTGGGCGGAATCAAAGGGCTTCACGACCCAGATCGTGGACGAATCGCCCGCCGAAGAGGCGGGACTAAAATCGATAACGTTCTTTGTCCGTGGACGAAACGCGTACGGTCTGCTGGAGAGCGAGCGCGGCGTGCACCGGCTCGTACGGCTCTCGCCGTTCGATGCGGCCCACCGCCGGCACACATCTTTTGCAGCCGTCGATATAATCCCCGAGGTCGAAGCCGGCGAGGATCTCGACGTTGAAATCAAACCGGACGATTTACGGATCGAAACGTTCAAATCGGGCGGCGCCGGCGGCCAGTACGTCAACAAGACGGAATCGGCCGTGCGCATCGTTCACGTGCCGACCAACATCGTGGTCGCTTCACAACAGGAACGCTCTCAAGCGCAGAACCGCGAAGTCGCGCTCAACATATTGCGCGCGAGGCTGGCCGCACGTGCGGCGGAAGAACGAGACCGAAAGCTGTCAGACCTTCGGGGCGAGCGCCAAGCAAATGAGTGGGGCTCGCAGATCCGCTCGTACGTTCTTCAACCGTACCAGCTCGTCAAGGATCACCGCACCGGGGTCGAAACTGGGAACGTTGCCGGAGTGCTCGACGGCGCGATCGATACGTTCGTTTGGCCATACTTGCAACAACGTCAGCTCTCCTCGACGCCACGACCTGCGTAGCGGCGAGTGCGCGACCGTTTCCTTTGGCTCGGGTGTGTCGTTTACGCGGCGCTTTTCACGTGGCTGGGGTCGGTCAAGTACGACGCGCATCGTAATCTCGTCGATTTCGGAATCTTCGCACAGACGGCGGCGAGCGCGTTCGGCTGCTTTTGCAATCCGATCGAGGGGAGTCACTGGGCGTTTCACTTCTCCCCGATCCTGTATATGGTCGGCCTGGCCGTTGCACTCGTACGCTCGCCACTGACGCTGGTCGCGCTTGCGGCGATCGCGGGCGCGTTGACGGCGCCGCCCGTCTACGGGCTCATTCGGGCCCGCTCCGACGTTACGACCGCGCGTCTGGCCGCAGTCGTGACGTGGCTCTACCCGCCCCTCGCCGGACTGGTCTTCGGCGATTTTCACGAGAACGGTTTCGCACCCGCCGCGGTGGCGTGGACGATCTACGCTTTCGATGCCGGGTTGATCGGGGCGGCCGCCATCGCAGCGATCGTAACGCTATCTATTAAGGAAGATCAGGCCATTTTTCTCGCGGTCGCGGGGGCGCTTGGGGCATGGCGGTACCGCGGAACCGATCGCGGACGCTTGGCAGCCGCCGTCGGCGTGTTGAGCGCTCTCATCTTGATCGCGTTCTTTGGTTTCATTCGGCCGCACGCCGCGGCGGCCGCCTCAACCTGGCAGCCTTGGCGGTTCTACGCTTGGAACGCCCCGTTCCAACAACCGCTTGCTGTCGAGTTCGCGTCGCGGCTGGGATTTCTGCTGTTGATCTTCGTGCCGCTGCTCTTTCTGCCGTTTCGATCGGGCTTGATGTGGCTCGCCGCCGCACCGTTAGCCGAGGTGCTCTTATCGCGGATGCCCACGACGTTCACGGTTGGAACGCACTACGCCGGCGCGTGGATCGGTTACGTGCTCGCCTCATTCGCCTGTGCGGCCGGCAACCTTGGCGCCCCGCGCCGGCGCATCGCGCTTTTTGCGTGCCTTGCGCTCTGTATCGTCGAGCTCGCCGTCGCAGATCCGCTCCATCCTGGACTGAACCTGCGCGCACCGCAGCCGCGCGACGCCGCCCTCGATCGTTTCTTGGCCACATTGCCGCGCGATGCAAGCCTCGCAACGCAAGAGGAAGCGTACACGCATCTCGCCCTCTACGATCCGGCGGCGCGGCTCTTACCGGAGACGGTGCAACAGCCTACTCATGCCTGTCTCGTCTTGATCGATCGAAGTTTTCCCGACTCCGCGCGCTTGCGGGAATACGGCGCGGCGATTGCGCGTTTGGTCGCCGGCCGGCGATACGTTCTGGTGCACAAGGAAAATGGCATCGAACTCTACCGGCGCGTCGGGCGTTGCCGGTAAGTTTAGAGTGCGAGAAGTTCGGCGAGCGCGTCGGTCGCGCGTGCCGGCCACTGGTCGCCGGATCGAACGATGCGATGCGGTGCGGCCCACGGCGCCCAGCGCGCAACCTGCAGCGCGAAGCCGCGCTGCGGCGGGAAGATCGCGACCACCGGAGTGCCGATCATTCCCGCGACGTGCAGTGCGCCCGAATCCGGGGTAACGATTGCTTTCGCCGCGCCAATCGCGCTCTTCCACGGATCCAGATGCTCGAAGGAACTGACGGCGACGCCGGCAGCCGCGGCGATGCGCTGCGCATAGGCGGCTTCGTTTTGAGCCGACAAGAGATGCGTCGGGCCGTACGCGCTGACGCGCCAAATCAGGTCGACGACCTCGGCGATGGGAATGCCGAGCCGTTCCCATTTGTCGGTGATTTGGATTGCGACGCGCTCGTCGAGCTCGGGCTCGCGTTCGAGCACCAGCGGACGAAGTTCGGTGAGGTCGCGCGTTGGCCGCTCACGGGGCAGCAGCGGCGATCCAAGTTGGAAGAGCACCTCGCTTTCGTGTGGCCCCTTCGGATCGAGGCCCGCGCTTCGCGCGATGGGATGGGTGAGCAAGCGTCGAGCCCACATGCTTTTAAGCGGCTTGCCGCGCGCGTTGACGAATCCAACGCGCGCCGCTGCGCCGATTGCCGCCGCCAGCCGGTAGCCGGCCGGATCTTCGGTGGCGACGAGCACGTGCGAATACGCGCGGCGTTGCAACTCACGTCCGAGCGCTTCGATCGCCGCAATATTCGAACGAGCGCTCGAGCGCAACGCGATATGCGCCTCGACGATATTGGGAGCGGCGCGCGAGGAAAAAACGCCCGCGTTTTCGGGCCTGAGCGCGATGTCCACGGGGATCGCATGACGCCGGAACGCCGCGAGCAGCGGCGTCAACGCTAACGCATCGCCGATCGCGTCGAGGCGGATGATCAGCACCGACGGTGAACCCTCCGGCATGCTCGCTCCTTCCGACCACCAATTCGCACTCGCCTGCTTGCGGGTGCGTACGGCGTTCGCCGGCGCGCGATGATTGCGCGCGACGACGTCGTCACCTTCGACGAGGTCGCCGGTTATCGGCTGGTACGTAGTTACGGGCACGTCTCCGGCAGCGCTTCGCGCCCTCGCAACCGGCTGCGCTCGACGTTTCGAAGCCTCGGCATGCTCATTGGGCTGTCGAGCAGCGAGTTCCTGAGCGATGCGGAGCAGCTGCGCAGTGACGCGCTCGACTCACTGCGGCGCCGCGCCGACGCCATGGGCGCCAACGCCGTTATCGGCTTGCAGTTCTTCGTCTCGGAAGGGAGCGACGGTTCGTGCGAGGTCGTTGCCTTCGGACGCGCGGTTGCGGTCAGCAAGGAACGAAGCTGAGCGTGGATAGCGACGAGCGGGCTCGCCGGAAAGAGCTGCTCGCGCGATCATCGATCGCCGCCGATGCCTGCCGCAAGTGTACGATCGGCTACGAGCGGCGCAACAACGTTTACGGCGAGGGAGATCCTTGCGCGCGGCTGATGGTCGTCGGCGAGGGTCCGGGCGAGACTGAAGATCAGCTCGGGCGGCCGTTCGTCGGGAAAGCCGGCCAGCTGCTGGATCGAATGCTCGCCGCAATCGGGCTTCCTCGCGGCGACGTCTATATTTGCAACACGGTGAAGTGCCGGCCGACGCTACCCGGGCCGAGTGGTCCCCGTAATCGCGCACCGGACGCACAGGAGATGGAGAACTGCCGGCCGTTTCTGGACGAGCAGATCGAGATCGTAGCTCCGCACGTCATTCTCGCGCTCGGCGCTCCGGCAGCAAAATCGTTCCTGGGACGGGATTTTCAGATTACGCGCATGCGCGGTCAATGGTACTTCGGGCCGCGCGATACGCCGCTGATGGTGACGTTCCACCCGGCATATATTCTAAGGCAGACCGGCGGGGAGATCGGAGCCGTCAAACGATTGGTTTGGGCCGATCTCAAAGCCGTGCGGGAAAAGCTCGACGAGCCGCCGCTGGCACCGGCAATCGACATCACGCAGGTTAGTCTTTTTGAGCCCTGATCAGATTTGGTTGTGCGACGTCGTAGCGCGCGCAGGCTTCGCCGACGTCGAGGAGTTCGTTCGCCGATACGAGCTTAAGCCGTACCGCTTGCGCCAGCTCTACCGGGCCGCAACCAAAGAGTTGCTCGGCGCCCCCGCCGACGTAACGACGCTTCCCAAGGAACTGCGCTCGGCGCTGACGGCCGGCGCCATCGCGTTCTCCTCGCTCGAGCCGATCGCTCTACAACGGTCGCGGGACGAGCAGACCACGAAGGGCCTCTTTCGGCTGCGCGACGGCAAAGAAGTCGAAGCCGTGCTGATGGAGCATCATGGCGATCGAACGACGGTCTGCATTTCGTCACAGGCCGGTTGCGCGTTCGCGTGCGCGTTCTGTGCGACCGGCCAGGGCGGCTTCACTCGTAATCTGACCGCCGTCGAGATCTTCGAGCAGGCGCTATTTTTCGCGCGGACGCTTGGCGAGCGAAAAAAACGCATCACGAACGTCGTGTTCATGGGGATGGGCGAGCCGTTCCACAACTACGAGTCCGTGATGGAGGCCGTGGCCCTCTTGAACGATCCCAACGGCTTTGGCCTCGGACACCGGCACATAACGATCTCCACCGTCGGGCTCGTCGATAAGATCGACCGCTTCGCCGACGAACGGCTTCAGGTCAATCTCGCGATTTCGCTCCATGCGCCCAACGACGAGCTTCGGTCGGGCCTGATGCCGGTCAACCGCC
>DASXGO010000055.1:0-8035 GCA_036489055.1 Candidatus Cybelea sp.
CAGAATGTTGGGCCGGCGTACGCAACGCCGCCGGAGGGCTGGCAATTTTATTCACCCAACCCGTTTGCATCACCGATATGCGTTTCAGACCCATGTTCGCCGACACTGGACCCAACCTCCGCATCCGAGGTGAGGCAAATAATGAACCACGAGTTTTCGATGGGTGAGATTCAAGTAGCGGAGCCAGGCACGGGCGGCGGCAGCGGTGACTCCGATGAAGTCCCGCTCTACTACACCAATGGCAGCGACCCGACTTATTCGATCGTCTGTACCGAGCGATACACGCCGCCCTGCAGCGGCAAAAATGGGCTGTTTGCAAACGTTCCGATCCCGAATGGCGCCTATGCGTCATCCGATAACGATCATCATGCATCTGTGATCGTGGGATCGACGAAGCAAATATACGAATACGACTTTTGGGAGTTCAACTGTTACGCGAAGCCTTCGCATTCCATTCGGAAGCGATCGGACTCGTCGGGCAAATGCAGAGGGACGACGTATCCCGTCTCGGGTGGCGGCACGGTCTATGTATCCTACGGAAGCGCGTGCGATGCCACTTCGTTTGCTAACGGCGGTGCGTGTCGGGGCAGTGCGAACGCAGCGGGGGTTCCCGAGCAACCCGGACTACTCGATCCTCGCGAACTGATCGCCGGAGCGATTCAGCACGTCTTGTACGTTGCGGTAGGCTGCCCCAATGGAAAATATATTTGGCCGGCTCACATTTCGGATGGTTATCCCAAAAATTGTAAGGTTCAAGGTGGCCCCGCGGAAGGCGAGCGCATTTGGCTCGACTTAACGGACGCACAGATCGATCAGCTCGGCGATCCAACGTGGGCGACGGCGATTCTGCATGCGATGCACGATTACGGGCTCTTTATCGTCGCTACTGCCGGCGACTTCAACCAACCTTGGGGCTTCGATGCTCTCGACAGCGCCACGTTTACGTATATGGGCGAAACGGACCCGTGGGCATCGTTCTTCGATGGTATTGGGTGCCAGGCACCTTCGAATCCGTGCGGATACGCGGAAAACGCTTCGCACCTGCAAATTCCGCTCACCGGAGTCAGTCAAAGCGATATCCATATCGTCTGCCCTAACTGCCGCAAAAAGACATGACACCCGCTGGAGGATGAAGTATGAAGCTGACCTTTTACTACGACGTTTGTTCGCAGTGGTCGTACTTCGGCGATTTAACGTTGGATAGGCTGCGTGAGAAGTATGGCGCCGAGCTCGACGTCGATTGGCGGATCGCTATGGTGAAGGACGGCGAAGCGATCGGATATACGCAAGAAGCGCTTGGGTGGATGTACCGGCGGTCCGAATCGATCACCGGTATCGCTGTGACGTCGGGATGGATCCAGGGCAACGATCGCACGCTTTACGCGAACCTCGCGGTGGCCGCGGCGCAGCATCTCGGTCACGACGTGCGTCGTCAGGTCGCCGAGGGCATACTGCTGCGCGGCGAACCTATGGGTTCGCAAACCGGCGCCGTCGGTGCGATCTCGCGGCTGACCGGTGTTTCTCCCGGTCAGCTTGAGGCGGCGATGGCGGCCGTCGAGCCGGATGTGCGCAAGAGCACGCAAGAGTTTCGCGCACTACCGGTCACCGTCGTTCCGGCCTTTCTGATTCGCAACGAGATCGAGGACACGGCGCTGCTTTCCGGCCTGTGCGAGTTCGAAACGCTCGACCAAGTCGTCGCGGAAATGCTTCGCGCGCAGCGAGGGTACGCAGCATTCGGTGCCGCCAACGCACCGGTTCCGACCTAGTTACTTCATGTCTAGAGTATTTGCCGTCTTCCCGGCCGTCGCAATTCTCGCAGCATGTATGAGCAGCGGCCTTGGGTCGTCATGGGTGACGGTGCCGCATTCAAACGATGAGGCGGCGGCCGCTGCGGGCGGAATCTACGCAAGCGTCGGCTTCGGATCGGACGTTGCGATCAAGGGGTTCGATAATCCGGATAGACGGAACGGCCGGCCAATTTGCTCGATCGGCTTGACGGGCGCGCTGCATGACATTGCCGTCGACGGACGAGGGTACCTGATCGTTCCACTTGTCGCTAAGCACAATCAGGTTATCGTCTACAAAGGGCCCGGCATGTGTGGAAAGCCGAGCTCAGTCATGCGTGATCCGTATGGCGCGCCCGTTGACGCAGCAGCTATGGACGCCAACCATCTAACCGTGATTGCGAACTTGATCGATAATAACGCCCATACCGGCAGCGTATCGCTCTGTGGGTCGGCTCGAGGCTGCTATAAAAACCTCACAAATTCCTCGATGGGTCAAGTGGTCGGCGTTGCTCTTGCAAAGAACGGTGACTGCTGGGCCGACGGCGACAGCGTGAGTTTCGGTGCAGCCTTGGTGTTTTTCAAGGGCTGCAACGGCAGTGGCCAGCAGACGACGGGGTTCAAAAACCGTACTCACGGCGGTTTGGACATCGACAGCGCCGGAAACCTCGTTGCGATCGAGTCCGGCACGTATTCCTACCTACGGGTGTATAAGGGCTGTAATCCAGCCTGCACGCTCGTTGGCGGTCCCTTCAGCTTGCGCGGCATTGTTCTGTACGGGCATCTCGACCAGAAATCGAAGCACTTCGTCGCCGCCAACTCCCGTCTCGAGCAACTGGACTTCTACAAGTACAGTCCGGGCGGCCTGACGTACCTATACTCGGTCAATCACGATATTTTCAATCTTCAGGGCGCAGCGTTCAACCCACGTTCTAGCGAGTAGTACCGTCGATTCCCGCCTACGCCTTGGAGAGTTTTGGCGCTTCGATCGGTCGAAGCAGTAGGCGAGGAAGAGACCTGCGGCGCCGGCGAGCAGCGGCGCACCCAGAAGCAGGTTCCACACCCAGCCGCTCGTGCCGCCGGAACTTTCGACGGTGATGATGAGGAAGAGCGCGGTAAAGAGCGTCGGTACGCCAAACCCGAGCGCGTAGTACGCGCTCCCTCCGCGCAAACGATCGTGCAGCGTCGCAACCCCAACATCCGCCGCGGCTCCGGTGACGAGTCCCGCGATGGCATAGATGTAGAGATCCGTTTGTACGGCCATCGCCAGCGTAAAGCCGGCCAGTAGCAGCGTTAGTGCGCCGAACGGGACGTTCCAGCGGCGCACGAGCAAGAGCACCGCTCCCGCGACGAGGATGCCTTCAAGAATGAATGCGCTGATCGCCAGCGACGGTCCCAGCCCGGAGTGGACTTGATTGCTGCGCCCGAGCACGGTGAAGACGACGCGTCCGTCGCGCGTCCATGCGACGTCCTGCACGTCGAGCCCCGACAGCTGCGATAGATCGCGCGTCTTCGAACCATCGCCATTGGCGATCCAGAGTTGTTCGCTCCCGAGATCGTTCGCGAGGTAGGCCAAGTGACGCCCGTCGGGCGACATCGACGGCGTGCCGTCGCTCTTGGCCACGAGCGTGCGCGCCTTACTGCCGTCGATAGCTGCGCGACGAATGGTGCCGTCGTTTGCGGCGAAGACCAACCCGGCTTGTGCCCACGCCGGGCTGCCGCCGTTGGCCGTGAAGGGCAACCAGCGCGTCTGTTTGCTGGTAACGTCAACGATGCCGATCATCGCGGTCGTGCCGTTGCGCGATCCGTAGGCCAGCGATCGTCCGTCGGGCGACCACGACAGCTCGTTGATGGTGACGCCTTGTGTGAGAACGGAGCTCGAGCGCTTCCCGTCGGCGCCGACGAGATCGATACCGAACTTGCCGGAACTCTCGGCAGGCATGGAAACGTACGCGATTGATTTCCCGTCCGGGGACCACTTTGGCTGCGTGTCGTGGTTGCCGGAGTTCGTCACCCGAACCGCACCGGTTCCGTCGATGTTCGCGACATAGAGATCGCTGGGTGGCAGCGAGTTCGGATCCTGATAGAGATTGACCCGATACACGAGGTGCTTACCGTCGGGTGAAACGTCGACGCCGAAAAGATCGACCTTCGGCGGAAGCGAGATGCGCGTCAGTGTTCCGCGAGCGTCGGCGACGTAGAGCATCGGGTAGATCGCGTCGGTCGTGCTGGAGCGAATCGTCAGCGGCGTGAATCCGTCCTCGATCGGTTGGGCGTAACCGAGGAAGAAGCCGACGAGCGTTACCAACGCCCAGGTCGACACGACGGCTGGGCCGATGCGCTTCCATCCGCCGGCGTCGCGGTCATACTGGTTACCGATGGAAAAAGCGGGCCACTGAAGATGAGGGCCGCCGACAACGCCAAGATGAGATGCGGCGGGCTCACCAGCAAGACGATCCCCGACTCGATGCCGAATCGCGTGTGCCACCATCCATCGAAAGCGCCGCCGACAAGGAAGCTGGTTACGCCGATCGCGGCACTCCAATATCCCGGCGGCAGCGCGTTGCGGAAGGAGTATCCCTTGCGCAGTCCGGCGATTCCGGCAAAGAGCAGCGCGAGACCGTTGACTCCCAGGGCGGCGTAGAGCAACGCGTGCCAGGGGGTGAGAAAGCTCTGATCGACCTCGCCGTGAGAGTGGGCCCAGCCATCGAGCAGCAAGCCGCCCATGAGGAGCGCGGTTAAAAGCGCCATGATCCAATCAAAGGCGAACGACGAGCGAGCACGGGCTGACGAAGCTGCCATCGAGAGTCTGCTTCGCAGCGCCTGGGACTCGCTACTGCGCGAACGCGCGAGCTGAGTTAAAAAACTTACGCGGTTCGATCACGGATGCTACTGCCGTTCAAAGACGTAGATGAACGGCGCATCTTTCCCGGCTATATGCACGGTCATCGTCAGCGTCTTGAGGTCCGGAGAAAGCTCAATCTGCCGGGTCGATATGACTTTGCCTTCGGCCTTGCGTTCTATTTCTACGGCGCGTGCGTTGAGTCTGTGGGCCGATGATGCAGAACCTGCGCTCCCGTTGGGATAATCCTTGCCGTCGAAGGTCGCGTTGAGAGTCTGGCCTTGAGAAGGAATGAAAAAGGAAAGGCGTTGCTATCGTAGGGACGGACTTGAAGCATTATGACGGAATTGACCGCGGCGGTCATGCTGACCCACGTGCCCGCAAAACCTGATCCTGCTGCCTTTCGCTCATACACATACTTGATGTTGGACGGAGATCCGTCCTGACCGAAAGCGGTGAAATCGTCGTTGAGCGAATCGCCGTCTTGGGAGAGCGTCCACGTCGCTGCGATAACCGTGCGACGATCCTTCTTACGAACGACCTTCCAGTTTGCTCTGTCAGGGGCGACGGACAGGGTGGTGCCTGCACTGGCGGGCTGATCGGTTCCATCGATCACAATCGTCTCGGCACCAGCGCCAAAATCAAACGCGTACGTGTTTGCGCCGACCTTCGTCACCTGCATTTGATCGGTGAGCTTGACGAGCTTCCATTGGCCGACGAAGGGATCGGTTTCGGCCCGCAGCGGACTCGTCGCGAGGCAGACGACGAGCAGCACATAAAAGATACGGTTTAACATTTCAGCTCCTGAAAATGTGTACCTAATCCTCGGTTTAAGGTCCGCCTTTGTCAATCAAAATGTTATCTATTTCGGTTTTTTGTGATGTGGGCTTGGCTCGATAAACGAAGAGCCTCCGCCGCCCCCAAAGCGCCGCCCCGGGACGACGACACTGCCCGGACCACCGGGCGGGCGCTGCTCCGCTCTTCAGACTTTTCTTACTCTCTGAGCGTACGTTTGCAATTCGTCGATCAGAGCGGAGACGGATACCAATGAAAACTCGATGCGTGGTCTCAATATCGTTCGCGTTCGGCATCGCCGCAGCAGGGTGCTCGTCCAACGGCGGTGGCACGTCCGCAAACTTTGCGCCGCGCACCTCGAGCGGCGGGAGTGCGCGCGCAACCGATGCCGTTTCCGGCGCCAAATCAAGTTCGGTGAACTGGCCGGAGTTCGGCTTTATCGCGGCGGGCGGCCGGTTCAATCCGCACGAACGGACTCTGTCGGTGCGAAACGTACACCGGCTGAAAAAGCTTTGGTCTTTCGCGCTGGGGTGCAGCGGCTCGATCTGCGGCGGCTCGTCGGCAGCGGTGGTGCATGGAGTGGTATATGTCGGATCCTACGACGGAAATCTGTATGCACTGAACGCTGCTAATGGAACGAAGTTGTGGTCTTTCCTCACCGGCGGCAAGGTCTTCTCGACACCGGCAGTCACCAACGGCGTTGTTTACGTCGGCTCGAACGATAGCAACGTGTACGCTCTCAATGCGACCACGGGCGCCAAGATGTGGTCCTACACAGCCGGTTACGACGTAACCTCATCGCCGGCCGTGGAAAAGGGCGTGGTCTACATCGGTTCCGAGGACGGCAACGTGTACGCGCTCAAAGCGGCCACCGGAGCAAAGCTCTGGTCGTTCGCCGCTCACCTCGTTGTTGATTCCTCGCCGGCTGTCTCCAACGGAATCGTCTACGTCGGCTCGGATGACGGCCACCTGTACGCGTTGAACGCCGGCACGGGATCGCTGGTTTGGTCCTACAGCACCGGCAGCGACGTGTACTCATCGCCTGCGGTCTCGAACGGGGTGGTTTACGTCGGCTCCCAGGACAGCAACCTGTATGCACTCGACGCCGCCAGTGGGACCAAGTTATGGTCGTACACGACGGGGGACTACGTGAACTCATCGCCTGCGGTCGCCCACGGAGTGGTCTACGTCGGTTCGATCGACCGCAGCGTCTACGCGTTCAACGCCACGACGGGAAGCAAGCTATGGTCACATGCGACCGGCAACATCGTGCTCTCGTCGCCGGCAGTCGCCCACCATGTTGTTTACATCGGCTCCGAGGACGGAATCGTATATGCGCTTAACGCCGCCACGGGAGCCAAGCTGTGGTCCTTCACCACGGGGAACCAAGTATTCGCGTCACCAACGGTGGCCAACGGGGTGGTTTACGTCGGCTCCGGGGACGGCAACATGTACGCGTTCGGACTATAACGTCGCGTAGACCGCGCTTGGCTTTAAGGCCCCTATTTTGCGATACTGACGGCTTGGCCGCCCGATTGAAATGTGAATGATTTAAACGGGGTATTGCCGGCAGGGTAGTGCCAAAAACGAAGGTCTGCGGCGCAAAACTGGTTACCCCCAACGACGACCTTGCTTTGCTTGATGTTGATCGGCGTGTTCTTGTGACCGAGGATGAACGGCTGAATTACGTGGCTGTATCCGCCATCGCACGTATCGCCCAAGAGCACCTGGCCGTGAGAAATTAATGTTGAACCCGAGAGAGTGGCCTCAATCATACCCGACTGAAGGCCTCCGCCGAGCTCCTGATCGCCAAGCGCGATATATTTGCCGTCCCACATCGTGGAGTCGGGAGAGTAGACTGAGAAGCCGCTGGCGGTCAGGGTCGTTAAGGTTTTAGCACCTTTGAGTACCGCGCAGAAGGTGACGGCTTCCGATCCTTGGTTCTCGGCGATCATCACGAGGTTCCCCTTGTCGTCGTATCCGGCGTTCCATATGTAGTAGCAGTCGGTCGGGTCGCTATAAACGACGCCGGTGGCGGAACCTTCCGGGAAGACCGTGACGCTGCCCGCGGAGTAACTTGGCCCGAGAAAATCCGTAACGGCAAGATCGCCCGCTTTGTCGACGGAACAGCCGAAAGCGGCTCCGCTCGTCGTAAATGTCTTAATGGGGCTCGTGCCGCCATGAGCGTATTCGTCTACGACGCCGCTGTCCAAATTAGCGATGTAGACATCGCCTTTCGCATCGACACATTGGCCGGACGGTGACGAAAAGCCGGTTAGCGTTCCCATCTGGTTGCCGCTGGGGTAGTCGTAGACGGTGACGTCGCTGCCGTTGAACGCCGAAACGTAGAGCAGCTTGGATTTCCCCTTCGCTAGCGGGCTCATCCACGAGCCGTGCCGGGCGGAACCGGCGCTTTGACCCGAGGGCGGAGTCAAGGCGCTCCCCGTCGAGCCGCCGCAACCTGCCAGCAGCAGCGCAACGAAAAGTCCGCAACACGTAAATGCTAAGCGTTTCGTCATCGTCATGTACTCCGTCCGTCGGGGTCAGTCGTTTATATAACTTTCACGATTTTGGCATAGAGTTCCGCTATGAGCGGAAGGCCCGCAATCCTCGC
>DASXGO010000090.1:0-1720 GCA_036489055.1 Candidatus Cybelea sp.
ACGCCGTGGCCGTCTCGCTCGGCGAGCAACTGAACGGCGGGTCCGCATCGCTCGATCCATGGGGCACGAATAAAGATACCGGGGAACGGCTTGCTGCCGAGCGCGTCGACGTGCAGTTCGATCTCGGCGGACTCGTTCTGACGTCCGAATGCGTTGCGCCGCACGGTGATGTCGATGAGCCCGAGCGGCGGCTGATCGGCCCCGGCAACCTCGCGCGCGGCGACGATCATCCCCATGCACGTGCCCCACAGCGGCATTCCTTCGCGAACGCGCCGTACGATGGGAGCTGCGAGTCCGGCGCGTTCGAGCAGTTTCATGACGGTCGTCGATTCGCCGCCGGGTATGACGAGCGCATCCACGCGCGACAAATCCGACGCGTCGCGCACTTCGATTGCATCCGCGCCCGCGCGATCGAGCGCCGCCAGATGTTCGACGACGTCGCCTTGCAGCGCTAGGACGCCTACCTTTGTCATCTTGAGCTTGCCCTGAGCCTGTCGAAGGGGGCTAGTTGCCGCGCGGAGCGAGCAGCTGCGTTTCGTCGAGCGAGCGGATGTCGAGGCCGGGCATTGCGGCGGAAACGCCGAGCGAACGGCAGGCTTCGAGCACGACGGTGGGATCGTTGTAGTGCGTCGTCGCGTCAACGATGGCTCGCGCGTAGCGCTTCGGGTCGTTCGACTTGAAGATACCGCTGCCCACAAAGATGCCCTCGGCACCAAGCTGCATCATCAACGCCGCATCGGCCGGCGTTGCGACGCCGCCCGCGCAGAAGAGCACGACCGGAAGCTTTCCTTCGCGCGCGACTTCCGCGACCAGCTCCAGCGGAGCGCCGAGGTCGCGCGCCCGCGCGACGAGTTCTTCTTTCGGCACGACGCTCAACTCACGAACGGCATCGACGATCGCACGCATGTGGCGCACCGCCTCGACGATATTTCCGCTTCCCGCTTCGCCCTTGCTGCGAATCATCGCGGCGCCTTCGGCGATCCGGCGCAGCGCTTCACCGAGGTCGCGCGCGCCGCAAACGAACGGCGTCGTGAACGCGTGCTTGTCGACGTGATACTTGTCGTCGGTGGGCGTCAGCACTTCGGACTCGTCTATGTAGTCAACTCCGAGCTTCTGGAGTACCTGCGCCTCCGCAAAGTGTCCGATGCGCACTTTAGCCATCACCGGGATCGTGACCGCATCCATGATGCCGCGAATCAAATCGATCGCGCTCATCCTTGCGACGCCGCCGGCCGCGCGAATGTCCGCTGGGATTCGCTCGAGTGCCATGACGGCAACGGCGCCCGCTTCCTGCGCAATGGCGGCATGTTCGGGCGTGACGACGTCCATAATGACGCCGCCCTTGAGCATTTGCGCGAGACCGCGCTTGACGGTTACGGTTCCGGTGCTTTCCATGTCACTATCATATCAGCCGTTCCCAATGAGGACATTGGGAACGCCGCTAGACGGATCGCCGCCCCGGCGGCGTAGGCTCGGCGGTCGCCGGACCCCCAGGCTGCAATGCCGGCGGGAGCGGGGTCGCGTTCGGATTGATGGTCGGCAAGGGCTTCTGCCGCCAGATCGGGATATTGGGGTTCGGCGTCGGCGTCGCCGGTACGACCGGCCTCGGCTTAGGTTTCGGCGTCGGCGGAAGCGTCGGAAGCGGCTGGGGCGGAACGCGCGGGTCGGGAAAGTGCGGGTCACCCGAGGCGGAGAGCGCCTGCGAGCGCTTCCAGTCGGG
>DASXGO010000095.1:0-10165 GCA_036489055.1 Candidatus Cybelea sp.
GTAACGTGCGCAGTAACGGCGCAGCAGCTCGACGTCGCCGGGATCGGCTCCGGTCGATTCGGCAAGCTCTGCCCGATCGGCGTAACTGCGCTGCGCCGGCAGTGTCGAGCCGAGCGCTATCGCGCGCTGAGCGTCGAGCTCGCCGCCGCGCCGCGGCCGCAGCCACGCGGTAACGTACGCCGGCGCAGTGGAGAGATCGGCAACCGGCGTCGCACCCGGCCACACGGCGCGGTGCGAATGTGGAATCGGAACGCGTTCTTCGAGCGCCACGTTGCTTTGTTTCGACACGGCCGTACCGTGTCACCCTGACCCTTCGACTCGGCGCTACGCGCCTCGCTCAGGACTGCGCGCCTGCGGCGCTTGCCGCTAAGGAAGTCGTGTCACCCTGAGCTTGTTGGTGTCACCCTGAGCTTGTTGGTGTCACGCTGAGCTTGTTGGTGTCACCCTGAGCTTGTCGAAGGGTTGTTGCCGTTCAAGGCGGCGTGATAGAGTGGTGTGCAGCCGTGGCGCAATACGAAATTCTGCTTCCGCAGACGGAGCCCGAGACCGAGTGGGTGCGTGGACGCGCGCTTCAAAAGGTGAGCCCGAAGCGCGATCATGCGCGGCTCCAAGCAGCGTTGACAATCGCCTTGGATCGCTGGGCCGCCGGACGCGGAGAGGTTGGGACGGAATGGCGCTTTCGGATCGCACCGCCGGGCCAAGCGCGCCGGCCGCTAGTCCCGGATGTAGCTTACGTTTCGAACGAGCGTATCCGGCCGCTCCACGGCGAGGACCTACAGGCGCCGCCGTTTGCGCCCGATATCGCCGTCGAAGTTCTTTCGCCCGGCGATCGGCGTGACGACCTCGACGACAAGATCGCCGTCTATTTGAGTGCCGGTTCGTCGCTGGTCATCGTGGTCGATCCCCAACGTCGGATCGTCGAACTGTACGATCACGCTGATGTGAGACGCATCGACGAGACTGGCGCCATCGAACACACGGCGTTGCCTGAATTTTCGCTTGCAGTAGACGCATTGTTCGCGGTACTGCGCAAGCCTTAGCGCGCGCCGGTCACCTCGACGATACGGCTCGGCTGGCCGGAAAACAGCGCGGTAAACCACGGATTGCCGGAGCCGTCCACCGCGAGCGCAAGCGGATTGTGCGGCAGATCGTATGCGGTCTGCTTTCCGTTTTGATTGACGAACCACAACGCTCCGTCGTCGGCGAACGGATTCCCGCCGGTCATCCAGAGGCCGCCGGCCGCTGCGGCCAGGCCGCTCGGATACGCGCCTTCCGAGAGACCCTTGGTACGAATTCGAATGAGCTTCACCTTACCGTTTTGCAGCGTTCCGAGGTAGTTGTGGGGTGAGTTGACGTGTACGTAACCGAGCGTCGTAAACCACGGATCGCCGTCGGGACCGATCGCAATCGATTTCGGCGCGACGTTGGGACAGCACGGCGTAAACGCGGCGACCATATGCAGCGGCTTGCGAATAAGCCGCTTGGAAGACGCGCGACGCTCCATCAGATTTCCTCGCGTTTTCTTATCCTGCGCGATGAAATATAAATCGCCGCTCGCATCGCTGGTCAGCGCAACGCCGGGGGTCATCAACACGGGCAGCGCCTGCACTTGGAACGTTCCGGATGCCGTTAGGAGCGCCAGCAGCGGCTGCGAGCCGGGAGCGACTACCCACGGCTCACCCTGCGCGTTCAACGCAATTCCGGCCGCTTTGCTGTTGCCGTATTGAGCGGCGTCATACTCCGTGATCGCGCCTTGAGGAGTCACTTCGCCGATGGCAACGCCGCTGCTGTCGGAGAACCACATGTTGCCGTTGGGTCCGGCAACGATCGAGTACGGATGCGCGCTCGGCATCAATCCGCTCGTAAATTCGGCGATCGTTCCGTCCGGCGCGATGCGCCCGATCGCCGGAGTGCCGGCGTCGGTAAACCACATGTTACCGCTCGAATCCGGCGCGAGGTCGATCGCGACGGCGCTGGAAAGAAAGCCGGACGTTTGACCGGCGGTAAAGACCGTGAATGACAACGAGTTCGATCGTGCGCTCGAAGAACCGGCGGCCGTTGCCGCGCGCATTGACGATACGTCGCCCGGACCGGCGCACGCCGCTAAGCTTAAGAACGCGATAAGGGGCATGAAGGCTCTATTGACCGTCGGAACAGACATACCGCAGCATCCGACGGTGCGACGATAGGTCCTGCACCAACATTCTCGGAAGAGGGGCTCATGCAAAGAGCGCTCGCCGTCGTGCTATTCGCTGCCGTCGCCTTCGCTGCAGCGGGTTCCATCGCGCAAGCCGGAACGAAGAAGGTTCAAGCCTCCATTTGTGCGGGCAGCGACTGCCGCAATACGGGATCGCAACACAATTTCAACCACCCCGGGTGGGTGCGAGTTCCGACTGGGTTGCCGTCGGGCTTCGTGGTGAAATCGCTGACGTTTTCGTGCGCGGCGTTCTGCCATAACGCCGCCTTATGGCCGAAAATCCTGCTGAATGAAGGCAGCGACGGATCGTTCGTGCTACTTGACGCGCATCACAACGGCTCGATCGGCAGTTCTTCCACCGCGCGCGAGACGATCTACGCGATTAACATCTGGGTCCACTACTAGCGGACACTCATCTGCGCCGCGCCAACAGCAGCGCGCCGGGTGTAACGAGCAGCGCAAGCACGCCGGTCACCAAGAACGCATCGGCATAGGCCAGGGCCGCAGCTTGGGCGGCGACCGCCGCGGCGAGCTGCGCGGGCGTTCCGTGCTGCAAGAACTGCACGACGGGAAGCCGCGCCAGCGTCTCCTGCGCGGCCAGCATCGTTTGATGAAACTGCAGCCGACGATCGAAGAACGCGACGACGATCGCCGCTGAGATCGAGCCGCCGAGCTGAAAGAAGAGAACGACGAATGAACTGACCTTCGCCGCGGCGTCGGGCGCGACGGCGCGCATTGCGGCGACGAGCAGCGGCGAGTAAACAAATGCCGCGCCCGTGCCGATGACCAACAGCGGGATAAGGAACGAATTGAAATCGCTCGTCGTCGTCACGCCGCGCGCGAGCATGAGCGAGCCGAATCCGGCGACCGCTAAACCGCCGCCGACGAGCCATCGCAAGTCGAGCCCCGGCAGCGCGGTAAGCCGTCCGATGGGAATCGTGAGCAACAATACCGGCAAGGCGCGTCCGCCGATGAGCAATCCGGCCAGCGTGCTGGTAAAGCCGAGATTGTCGACGGTAAACTGCGGCAACAAGAGCAGGCTCGGAAAAATGACCGCTGCGTACACGCCCGCGATTACGAGCGCCGCAGTTACCGCGGGCGCAGCCAGGATGCGCAGGTCGACGATCGGCTGCGCGACACGCAGCTCCCACCACACGAACGCTGCCGTCGCAACAACGCAGAGAAACGTGCAGATCGTAATCGTCTGATTCGAGAACCAGTCGTCGTGCTGCCCTTGATCGAGGACGTATTGCAGGCAACTGATCGCGACGATCAGCAACGCGATTCCGGTGACGTCGACCGGTGCTCGCTGCGGACGCCCGTTGTCACGCATATAGCGAAGCAGCAGAACGAAGGCGAGAATGCCGGGCACGAGATTGACGTCGAAAACCCACTGCCACGAAAGATTGTCGACCAGCACCCCGCCGAGCGTTGGACCGAGCGACGGACCGAGAATCGTGCCGAGTGCGAAGATCGACTGGCTCAAGCCGATCTGCTTTGCCGGGAACGTGTCGCGCATGACGACGTTCGCCGTTGCGAGCAATCCGCCGCCGAACGCGCCTTGCACGATGCGAAACAGAATGAGCGCACTCAGTGACGTCGCGAACCCGCAGAGCATCGACGCCGCCGTAAACCCGGCGATCGAGACGAGAAAGTATCGCTTTCTGCCAAAGCGCAGCTGCAGCCACGGCGTCAGCGGAATAATCACGACGTTGGCAATGACGTAACCGGTGAGCGCCCAGGTCGCCTCGTCGACCGTCGCGCCGAGATTGCCTTGAATCGTCGGCAGCGCAACGTTGACGATCGTAAGATCGACGGTCTGCAAGAGCGCTGCCAGCATGACGCCGGCAACGACGAGCATCCGGCGTGTGCCGTACTCCACCAGCGACGGCGACGCAGGTGACTGTGGAACCGCGACCGCTGCTTGGCCGTTGGGTCGCGGGGGAATAAGGCCGATGGTGCGGCGGGGCCGCTCGGCAACCGACACGTTCGACTCCGTGGTTTTGAGGTGAGTTGGCTTGATTCAAGCCTAGCTGGTATGGGATACTATTACTAGATGTCCAGTTATCCTAGCACTGAGCGGAACAGTGTCACCCTGAGCCGGAACAGTGTCACCCTGAGCGTGTCGAAGGGTGGCACTCGACGCACCGAGCTGAGCGACTTTCTGCGAACGCGGCGCGCCAAGATCGCGCCGTCGGACGTCGGCCTGGCCGATGGGCCGCGCCGGCGAACGCCGGGATTGCGCCGCGAGGAGGTCGCGCTGCTGGCAAATATCGGCTCGACGTGGTACACGCGGCTCGAACAAGGCTTGCCGATCAACGTCTCTGCCGACGTCCTTGCGGCGATCTCGCGCGCCTTGCGGCTAACGACCGAGGAGCGCAGACATCTCTATCTGCTGGCCGGCCTCCCGCTCACGATTGCTTCGCAAGAGGAAGAGCGCGTCAGCGAGCTCGTGCAGCGGGTGCTCGACTTGCTCGATCCGACGCCCGCCTACGTGCGTGGACGCCGCTGGGACGTGCTGGCCTTCAACAAGGCGGCCGACGCGCTTGCGGACTTCTCGAGCGCGAGCGGCCTCGGGCGCAATATCGTCTGGCGGCTCTTCCGCGACGAGGGCTCGCAGTGCCGTTACGGCGACCTGAAGTGCATCATGCGCCGGTGCGTCGCGAACTTTCGCTCGGTTGCGGTGAAGTATCCGAATGATCCCGCATTTACGTCGCTCATCGACGACCTGCGCGCCAACTCACCGGAGTTTCGCCAGCTCTGGGCCGAGCACGACGTACTCGGCTCGGCCGAAGGACTAAAGCAGTTTTTGCACCCGGAGCTCGGCGAGTTCATCTTGGATTACACCGCCTTCGAGATTCCCGGCGACGGCGACATGCGAATGGTCGTTATGACGGCGCAGCCCGATTCGGAGACAGCGCGCAAACTGCGCTTGCTCGTACCTACCCGCGCGACCGTTCCATCGCTATTGCCTTCATAATTTTTTCATGTTTCTTGGCGATGCTGGCGGCGATGCGGCGGCCGGCCCGCTGCGTGCGAGGTGTTTCATGAGGCTGCTTCCGGGCGCTATTGCGGCAATCGCCATTTCCGGTTCGGTGCTGTCGGGCTGTAACGGCTCGACGTCGATACCTCAGCAAACTGCTGCCGGCGTCGCGGGCCAATCCGCAAAGACGTTGCCTGCGAAGCTGCCACGCAACGTTGTATACGTTTCCGACCAGCTCGAGAAGGCTCTCGTCGCCTTCCCTGCAAGCGAACACGCAAAGAATCCAACGCCTTTGGAAACGCTTAGCCTCGGCGTGATTCCCGAAGGCATCTGGGTCGATCGCAAAGGCATTCTGTATGTCGGCCTATTTGATTCGAATGGATCGCAATTCGGAAGCGTCGAAGAGTTCAAGCCCGGTGCAACGCAGCCGTTCTTGACGATCACCGACGGCATCGGCGAGCCGAGCAATATCGTCGTCGATCGCAAGGGTACGGTGTATGTCGATCAGGTCAACGATCTGTCGGTGGAGATCCTCGAGTATCCGGCCGGGCAGACGTCACCTTCGCAGACGCTCTCGATCACCGAAAAAGGCGAGCCCATCGCCGGCGAGATGACGCTCGATGCGCACGGAAATCTCTACGTCCATACGTTTTTCATCGACAATCCACCGTCACACGTCTATGAGTTTAAAAAGGGAAGCGCTACGCCGAAAGATCTGGGGCTCAGCGGCCTCGGCAATACCGCCGACCTAAGCAGCGATAAGGCCGGGAATCTTTACGTCTCCGATGCAAACTTCGGCATATCGGTATACGCGCCGGGTCAAACCACTGCGTCGCGCGAGATTACGCCTCCGCCGAACAATATATTCGACGGTTTCGTCACGACGCGCAGCGGCAATCTGTACGCCGCGCAAGGTGCAGCAGGCTACGACGAGCCGTCGCTGCTCGAATATGCCGTCGGCGGCTCGCAGCCGGTCAACGTGCTCTCCGGCCATCTGCAAGGGCCGCTCGTCCCGGCACTCCGCGCCGCCGCGTTCTAGCCTGGCGTCACCCCGAGCCGCGTCATCCCGAGCCGCGTCATCCCGAGCGGAGTCGAGGGACGAGGGCGCCCTATCGCGTGGGGTCGAAAAAGGGTGCCTCCCTTTTCCCTCTACTCGCTATAGGAGATGATTTATGTTGCAGACATCAATACGTCGCATCCTCATCGCCGCGGGTACGATTTCGTTAGCCGCGGGCTGCTCGGCGAACTCGTTTACATCAGGCCAACCGTCATCGGTCGCGCCGAGCTTACAACGAATTCCGCACGGAATGCGAGTGCTGCCAGGCCCCGTTGTGGCGGGCCCGCGGGTGGTTTCGGCGGTGCCGAAAAAGCCAAACGCACCTGCAGGCTGGCCGGCTCCAAAAGGCAAGGAACTATTATTCGTCGCGGACAGCTCGAGCGGCGTGCTCATCTACAATCCCAAAGCCGCCAATAGTTCGCCGATCGGTTCGATAACCACCGGCGTCAACGCCCCCGCAGGCGTGGCGGTTGATAAGGCGGGCAACGTCTACGTCACCAACGAGGGCTCGAACACGGTGACGGTCTACGGCCCCGGCAGCGGCTCGCCGAGCCTAACGATCTCGAGCGGCATCAGCTCGCCGTACGGCATCGGCGTCGATTCAAAGGGCAACGTCTTCGTCAGCAATCTCGGGACGAACGACGTTACCGCCTACGCCGCGGGACAGACGAGCCCGTACGAAACCATCAGCTTCGCAACTGAAGGACAAGCGGTCGGCATCGGCGTCGACGCCGGCGACAACGTTTGGGTTGCTTGCGATTCGAGCAACGGCGTCTTCGAGATCCCGGCAGGGTCTTCGGGCGTCATAAACTCCGGGCTCACAAGCCTCGCCGGTCCCATCAGCGTCGCGTTCGGCAAAAAGGACGTCATCTACGTCTCGAACTTCTCGGGGTCGGACGTTAACGTCTATTCCTACGGCTCGACCAGCCCATCGACGCAGATCACAACCGGCATCGAGCGTTACGGCCCAACGCTGGGTGGTTTCACCGCGAAAAGCGCTTACTTCCAAGCGAATCAGGACGACAACGTAGTCGGTTATAAGCGAAAGAAAACGTCACCGTTCTCGACGCTAAGCGGCGCGAGCTTCCCCCTGGGCATCGCTTCGTCGCCTTTAGTCAAGAAGTAACCCGTCAGCGCACGACTCCTAGACGCCTACGATGCCGCGAGCTTTCAATAGGCTCGCGGCATCGCCGCGCGAAACCGTGTTGGTATGTCAGCTTACGTCATCGTCAACGTCGACACGAAGCATCCCAAAGAGTACGAACGATATAAGGAAATGGCGCAGCAAACCGTCGCGCAGTACGGCGGGCGCTACCTCGCGCGCGGCGGCGCGATGAAACTGTTGGAAGGCTCGTGGGAACCGACGCGGATTGTCATCCTCGAATTCCCATCGTACGAAAAAGCCCACGAGTGGTGGCACTCAGCCGAGTACGCTCCGGCGAAGGAGCTGCGACAGCGGCTGAGCACGACCGACCTTCTGATAGTTGACGGCTACGACTCGTCACCCTGAGTATTGTCATCCCGAGCGGAGTCGAGGGACGCAATCCGTCAACTACATCTTGACGTGGGCGATGGTAATCATCGTTTTGCCACCCTGAGTGGTTAACGTCACCGAACTTTGTCCCGACGAGGCTTCACCGATGGTGAAAACGGCGCTCTGCACCGGCGAGTCGATGTGCGACCGCTCCGAACCCGAGGGCAGCTTCTGCTGATACCATCTGTAGACTTTATCGAACGAATCGCTGGTGGACATGACCTTACCGGCGGCGTCGGTGCCCATGTTGGACCCGCTGCCCGAGGCTTGCGTGTCGGCGCCCGGGTACTCAGGAATCTCGCCGACGGCCTTGCCGGCCGAGTCGGAGGCGGGGCTTGACGAAGCCGCGCTCGTCTTGGCGCCGGACTGATCGCTGCCTGTGTCCGAGGACGACTTGCCACCGCCGCAGCCGGTGATGGCGAGCGCGACCGCAAGCGCGATGAGGGGCATACTGAGGAAACGCATTGCAAAAATCTCCTTTGAACGTGAGATGGCCGATGTGGCCCTCATCGTAGCGAAGCCCCCGTACGCAATCGCACGGCGCCGTTAGCTGCGTCACCCCGACCCTTCGACTCGGCGCTACGCGCCTCGCTCAGGACTGCGCGCCTTCGGCGCTTGGCGCTGAGGAGTCAGCGTCACCCCGAGCTTGCGTCACCCCGAGCGGAGTCGAGGGGCGACGGGCAAGAGCGGCGCTAGGGCGGCGGACTGCCCAGGAGAACCGGACCCGGCGCGACGTGCAGCTGGCCGTCATCGAAGGTTAGCGGCCGATAAACATCGGGCGCGCCGAAGAACCGGCTCGGCCACGTAAATAGCAACCTGTCCGGATAATCGTAGACGATGTTGAAGCGCCGAAGCAGCCCCGTGCCGATGCTTGCATCCTGCGGCGCCAGCGCAAACGCGCCGCCTTTATCGAGCGATGCGCGCGTTACGACGCCGGGAACCGTCGAGCCGAAGAGCGATACAGTTGTGCGCAGCACGTCACTATAAATCGGGCCGCCGACGCCGATCCCCGTAATCGCGTTGCGCACCGGCGCGTTTTTATAGAAGTCATGCGCTTGCGCGAAGTGGCGAACGAGCGTGAGCGACGAACGATCGCCTGTATCGATAACGAACGTCCCGCGCACGCCGTCCACGGCGGCCGGCACCTGCGGTATGCCATTCGCATCGGCCGTAAAGGGAACAATGGTCGCGTTCTTCGGAGTCGGCAGCACCGGGTACGAGAGCGTCAAGCTCATCGCATCCATATCGACGCCGACCCGCAGGCGCCGCAAGATGTCGTAGCCGACAATGCCGTCCAAACGCGGAAACCCGATCGCGCGCTGGATCGGCGACAGGTCGATCACTTCGGCGTGAAGATCGCTGAACCAGAGTGACCCGATCGTTAACCGCTGCAAGCGAGTAGAGCTCATCGCCGTAGTCCCGCTGCCGGCGCCGGTCGCGGATCCGGCAGCATGCGTTACGACTTCGAGCCGGCGCGCGACGCCCGGCGTGATGACGACCGAGCTGGACCCCGTGTCGACGATCATCGTAAACGGCCCCTGGCCGTCGATCGTCGCATCGATCAACATTCGGTTATCGAAAAGCGTAAACGGCACGCTCGCCGCCTGCGAAGCGGGTGCTGAAGACACTACCGCAGCCAATAGCAATGCAACGCTCATCACCGTATCACCGTGTCATCCTGATCGGCGTGGTTCCGTGTCACCCTGAGCCTGTCGAAGGGCGACACGACCCGCCAATCAACGCTGCATACGTCCTGCTAGAATCCGTCGGCTGGCGCTTCAAGTCTGGATCGGCATCGAGATCGATATGGTAGAGCCCAAAATCACTGCCATCGTCAAACACCAGCCCCCATTCGCGATTCGAGGTAATGCTCCAGCAAAGGTAGGCATCAACCGGCGCGCCGCGCGCAACCGCCCGGCGCACTTGATTCACGTGCTCGGTAAGATAGTCCGGCCGCCCAACGCCGGACGCCTTTGCGACGCAGCCGTTCTCGATTACCATAATCGGCTTGCCGGGAAAATCGTGCGCTGCCTCCATGAGAATCATCTCGAGTGCATCCGGCCAGACCGGTGCGTTCGAATACTGAAAATCCGAGGCCGCGCTGAGTCGGTGCAGATCGCGGGGCCAAAACGACGGCACGCCCCAATAGTAATCGAGCCCGACATAATCCAGCGTGCCGACCGCTTCCCGCGGGCATAGAAACTCCGGCAGCTTTCCCGCCATGCCTAGATTCCACCAGTTCGTGCCGAGCAGCGTCGTGAAGATGCCGATGCTTTTACGCAACGCGAAGAACGCGTGCAGGAACGACGATCGCGTCGCTGTGATGCGATGCACGCCTTCTAGCGGCACGAACTCAACGCAATTCGGATCGCCGAAGATCAGCTGAGCAATTCG
>DASXGO010000158.1:0-2811 GCA_036489055.1 Candidatus Cybelea sp.
GTGCTAAAGAGCTCGAACGGCTGCTCGCCCGCTGCCCCGAGCTCGACGAACGCGAACGCATGCTGGTCACCGGCATGTCGTTGACGATCGTTTCGAAGCTGCTGCATTCGGCGATCCTGAAGATTCGCGAACAAGCGACGAACGATCGCGCCGAAGCGCTCTCGAGCGCGCGCGTGCTCGAGGATCTCTTCGAGCTCGATCTCATCGATGCACAAAAATAGCAGAGCCGGGAAGGTGTTTTTGGTCGGCGCAGGCCCGGGCGATCCGGGCCTGCTGACGTTACGGGCGGCGGAGGTATTGCGCGCGGCCGAGGTGCTGCTGTACGACGCGCTCGCGAGCGACGCCGTCGTCGCGTTCGCACCGCCGCCGTGCGAACGCATCTTCGTGGGCAAGCGCGGCGGCGATCACGCGATGGGGCAGAGCGAGAACGAAGCGCTCATGATTGCCAAGGCGCGCGAATGCCGGCGTGTGGTTCGGCTCAAGGGCGGCGACCCGTTTGTCTTCGGACGCGGCGGCGAGGAGGCGCAAGCGCTCCACGATGCCGGCATCCCATTCGAAATCGTTCCCGGCGTAAGCTCGGCGCTGGCGGTCCCGGCTTATGCCGGCATTCCGGTGACGCATCGCGATTACGCCGCGTCGTTCACCGTGCTCACGGGGCGCGAAGATCCGGCGAAAGCGGCGTCCTCGCTCGATTGGACCAAGCTCGCCGACCCGCAGCGCACGCTCGTCGTTCTGATGGGCGTCGCCAACCTGCGCGACATTGCAGTGCAGCTCGTCGCCGGGGGGCTTTCCCCGGCGACGCCGGCGGCAATCGTGCAAGACGGAACGCGCCCATCCCAACGCGTCGTGACCGGCACGCTGGCGACGATTGCCGACGCTGCGGCAGCCGCGGAGATTCAAGCTCCGGCGATCGCGATCGTCGGCGGGGTCACGGCGTTACGCGAGCGGCTGCGCTGGTTCGATCGCGCGCCGCTCTTCGGCAAGCGCGTGCTGATAACGCGAGCGGGCCCGCAATCGAAAACGTTTGCATGGGAGCTGATAACCCGCGGAGCCGAGCCGATCGTCGCGCCTGCCATCGTCATCGAGCCGCCCGACGACCCGAGCGGCGATCGCGCGCTCGATGAGCTGGCGTCGTTCGCGTGGATCGTCTTTACGTCGCAAAACGGCGTTGACCGGTTTTTTGAGGGGCTCGCCGCGCGCAGCGCCGACGCGCGGGCGATCGGGCCGGCGCGCGTTGCCGCCATCGGCGAGCGCACCGCGCAGCGTTTGCGCGAGCACGGGATCCGAGCCGACGCGGTGCCCGAAGAGTTCGTCGCGGAGGAAATCGCGCGCATCGTGATCGAGCGTTCCCGCGCGGGCGATCGCGTGCTCGTCTATCGCGCCCAGGAAGCGCGCGACGTGCTGCCGCGCATGCTCGACGATGCGGGACGCATCGTGACCGTGGTCTCCGCCTACAAGACCGTGGTTCCGAACGATCCGCATTTTGCAGCGAAGGCCGTACGAGCCGACGTACTGACGTTCACGAGTGCCAGCACCGTTCGCGGCTTCGCCCACCTGCTCGGCGGCGATGCGGCAGCTGCGGAAATGGCGCGCGGAAAATGCGTTGCCTGCATCGGCCCAATTACGGCGCGCGCTGCTCGCGACGCCGGCTTGCAGGTCGACGTTACGGCAGACCGCTACACAACGCTCGGGCTGCTCGAAGCTCTCGAAGCCCACTTCGCCGGCGGATCGTGATACAAGCGATACTCGGCGGCGTTCTTGCGGCATTCGTTGCGCTGCTCGCATATCGAGCACGTGCGCTCACGCTCGGCGGCGCCGTTGCGGCGTTCGGCGTCGGCGCGATCGTCTTCGGCAGCGGCGGTTGGCCGGCCGCCGCGGTATTGTTCGCATTCTTCATCCCCTCGACGCTGATCTCACGCATCCGGGGAAAGCGCGGGCTGGCGCGCAGCGGTTGGCAAGTGCTCGCAAACGGCGGCGTCGCCGCGGTCTGCGCGGCGATTGCGACGCACGGCGGCGCGACCTTCGCCGCCGCGTTCGCGGGTGCGTTTGCGGCGGCATCCGCCGACACGTGGGGCACCGAGATCGGCTTGCTCTCGCGCTCGCTCCCCGTTTCGATTCTGACGTTGCGGCGCGTCGAAGCGGGACGCTCCGGGGGTGTGACGGCCTTGGGCACCGCCGCGACGGTCTGCGGCGCGCTCTGCGTTGCGCTCGCGGCATCGGGAGTACGCGTCGCACCATTTTGGAGCACAGCCGCCGGCGGCATTGCCGGCGCGCTGCTCGACTCGGTCCTTGGTGCAAGTCTTCAAGCCTTGCGGTGGTGCCCTGCGTGCGAACGAGAATGCGAAACACGACGGCATCAATGCGGCTCGTCCACCGTTTTGCGACGCGGGGCCGGATGGCTTGAAAACGACGGCGTCAACTTTGCTGCGACGCTCGGGGGCGCAATCGTGGCATCAATAGTGGCGTCGTAGCGTGACGACAAACGCTCACGCGCGCCGGCTCGCAGGCCGCCGCGCGGCGCGACCGCACCTCGTACTGCCGCCGCTGCCGGCGAAACAGTACGACATCGCGTACGTCGATCCGCCTTGGTATTATTACGGGAGTCCCGTCAAGGACGCCGCCGCCGGAAAACACTATCCGCTCATGTCGCTCGAGGAGCTGGGCGCGATCGACGTGCGGCGCATGCTCAACAAGCGCGCCGCGGTGTTCTTGTGGGCGACCTGTCCGCGGCTGAATTTCGCGCTGAAGCTGCTCGACGCGTGGCAGCTCCACTACCGTGGCGTTGCCTACGTTTGGGTCAAGGTCAACAAA
>DASXGO010000161.1:0-6776 GCA_036489055.1 Candidatus Cybelea sp.
CAATCGTCGCCGTCGGCGGCCCGCCGTACGGCGGAGAGTAGACGGTCACGGTATTGCTGCCGTTCCCGTTGGCAACGAAGACGTTGCCGCGTGCGTCGACGGTCAGCGACTGCGGATGGTTGATGCCGGTCGTGATCGAAACCGGAGGTTGATTGTACGGGGGCACGTATTCCGTAACGCTGCCGGCTTGATTGGCGACGAAGAGATCGCCGGCAGCGTCGAAAGCGAGCGCCTGCGGACTGAGCACGCCGTTTTGAATCGTCGCGAGCGGGTTCAGCTGCCCCACGATGTAGAGCGTGACCGTATTTACGCCGGAGTTGGCCACCGCTAAGATTTGGCGCAGGTCGACTCGTGCGGTTCCGGCACAGACCGCGGCGGACTGCGCGCACGGATTTGCCGGTCCCGCGTAGTTCACCGTCGCGCGCAGCAGTGCCGACGCTCCGTTCGGCGCGCTCACGGCGCTGACGAAGAACAGATTCGGCGCTGCCGCCGCTGCCTGGGCGACGCTGAGTTGAAGCGATCCGCCGGCTTGGTTGAGTGAGAACGTCGCGCCGTTGCCGCCGACCATGACGTTTTGATTTGCGTCAAGCAGCTCGACGAGCATTGCGTGTCTGCCCGCTCCGTACAGATCGATTCCACCCTGTCCGTTCGTTGCGCTTGCGCTCGAAGCCGGCACGACAACCGCTTGGGTAGGAATGCCTCCCAACGTCAAATTCAGCACGTTGCTCGACGCCGCCAATACGGTGAAGGCGATGGCCGTATTAGCAACCGTTCCCGTATACGTTCCAGCCGGCAACGAAAGCGCGAGCTGGCACGTCGAACCGCCCGGCGCCTGCGTGCAGCCGCTCGAGTTCGGACCGACCGAAACCGTCTGGCTGATGGTAGTCGGACCGCTGACGTTGATTGCTAAGAGTTGCGAGCCGGGTGCGGCGGGCGCCCCCGGCGCGGGCTGAGGCGTTGAGACCGGCGGCGTGACGAAACCCTGGGGCGCCGTCGAGGTGCCGGGCGGCGCGACGGTCGTCGGCGGTGAGGGGTTAAACGGCGACCTGGGATTCGGCGTGCTTATTTGGCTGCCGGCGGGCACGTAGATTTTTACAACGGTGTTTCCGACGCCCGTGACGCCGTTTGCGGCGCCGTTTCCGGGTGGAACCAGCACGCTTCCCTGGCCACCGCTGCCCGAGCAGCCGGCAAGAACAGCGGCGAGGAACGCGACCGGCCAACGCCGCTCGAGACTCTTTGCAACCATCGCTAATGCAAGATGCGTTCGACGTTCTCGCGCATCGCCGCGGCCGAGAGCTCGCCCACGACGATCTTGCGCACGACGCCGTCGCGATCGATGAAAACGTGGACCGGAAGACCGTTGATCTCGTATTGCGATCGCAGCGTCCCGCTATCGACGACGACCGGGTAACTCAATTGATGCTCGGTCCGAAAGAGCGCCGCTTTGCGCGAGTTTTCCAAAACGTCGACACCGACGACCCGCAGGCCGGCGGATGAGAGGCTGCGCGAAAGCGCGTCGATCGACGGCGCCTCTTGCGCGCACGGCGGACACCACGTCGCGAAGAAGTTCAGATAGACGGCCTTGCCGCGGAGCGACGCCAGCGAAAGCGTCGGACCCGGTATGCTGGGCTCCGTCCAAGCGGGCGCTGGTCGGCCCACTTGCGCGATGCTCGTTCCCGATGCGGACTCGGAGCCGCCCCCATGGGCGCATGCGCCGAGCGACCACGCGAGGGCGACGGCTAGGGCTGCGGCCCTATCCATAGCTCGGATAGCCGATCGCTAGCAGGTCGCGCTGCATCTGTTTGACGAGTTCGCCCACTTCGGAAAAAAGCCGCTGTTCGCGCAGGTAGCGAAAGTCGCGCAGCGCGAGCTCCCGCCCGTAGATCGTCTGCTGAAAATCGCGCAGCCACGCCTCGACGGTTCGCTCGCGGCCGCCGAACTGGGGGTTGCTTCCGATCGAGACGAGCGCGGCATAATCGCGTCCATCGTAACGCGCCGTTGCCGCATAGATACCGTCTTTGGGCAACAGCTTATCCGGCACGCGAACGTTCGCCGTCGGAAAACCCAGCGCATGGCCGCGTCCAGCCCCCAGCTCGACCGGTCCGCGCAGCTCGTAGCCCGTACCGTCGAGAAGGCCGTCGGCTTGCAGCAGATCGCCCTCGCGCACGAGTGCGCGAATCCGCGTGCTGGAGACCCGCTCGCCGTCTTGGCAAACGGGCGGCACCGCGACCGCCGCGGCACCGTTGCGCTCGAGAAACTCGGCCATAACGGCGACGTCGCCGGCACGTTTATGACCGAATCGAAACGTCGTGCCGACGACGACTGCGGCGACGCGCAGACGTTCGAGCAAGAGCCCGAGAAATTCGAGCGGCGAGAGCGTTGCAATTGCGTCATCGAAGCGCACGAAAAAACACTCTTCGAATCCCGCGCGTCCGAAGAGTTCGAGCCGCTCCTGCGGCGTGCAGAGCAGATCGGGCTCCGTTCCGGGGCGCAGATGCGTTGCCGGATGATTCGAAAACGTCAAGAGTCCGGAACGCCAACCGGGCTTTCGGAGCCGTAAGGTACGGCGCGCGATCTCCCGATGGCCGCGGTGGAAGCCGTCGAAGAATCCGATCGCGAGCACCAGCGGGCGCGTGCCGTCACGCGCCAGCTCGTGACGCACGTTCACACGAAAACCTTGCGCGGCGCGAGCAGCGCTCCCAACGCTTCGCCGACACCGACGAGCGTTCGCGACTGGTCGCGCACGAAAACGTGACGTCCCGTTGCACCTTCCGGTAGCGGCACGACGCGGCCGGCGCGAAAGTCCGCCGATCCGCGCAAGTCCAGCACGATGGTCGGAAAGGGAATGATGTGCTCGGGAGCGATAAGCGCCGCCGACGGCTCGCGGGCAATTTCGTCGAGCGTCCGCGCTTCGTAGAGCACGAACGGCCCCGACGCTTCGCGCACGAGCGCGCCCATGTGCGCGGGAACTCCAATCGCCGCTCCGAGATCGTGACAGAGGGTTCGCACGTACGTGCCTTCGCTGCAAGCGACGCGAAGGCGCGCAACCGCCTGCCCCGAGCCCGTCGAGGGGTGCGGCAGCTCGACTCCGAGCAGCGTCGCACCGTAGATCGTCACCGTCCGCGGTTTGCGCTCGACACTCTTGCCCTCACGCGCGAGCTCGTACAAGCGCTTCCCCTGATGATGCGCCGCCGAAAACATCGGCGGCGTTTGGGCAATTCGCCCGAGAAAGGACGGCAACGTTTTTTCCAACCGCGCGGGCCAGTCCGGCGGAACCGGCCGATCCTCAACGGTCTCTCCGTGTGCATCTTGCGTCGTCGTCGACCGTCCGAGGACGATCGTGCACGCGTAACTCTTGCGCTGATCCACGAGGAGTGGTATGAGCCGCGTCGCCTTACCGATCGCGACGGGCAGAACGCCCGCAGCTTGCGGATCGAGCGTGCCGAGGTGGCCGGCGCTCAGCCGTCGATCGCCGGCGTAGGATCCATAGATGCGCCGCACGCGCGCGACCGCTTGCGCGGAGCTCGGACCGGCCGCTTTAAAGAGATTGACGAAGCCGATCATCCTTCGACAAGCTCAGGATGACAACAGGCGTCGCACGCGTTACAGGCCTTCGGCGACGAGCGCCGCTTCGACGGCCGGAAAGGCTTCCTGCAGCGTGCCGTGATAGGTCAATCCGGAGGCGCGAAAGTGTCCGCCGCCGCCCAGCCGCTGCGCCGCGGCTTGCACGTTGATACGTCCGGACGAACGAAGACTGACCCGAATTTCGCCTTCGATCGCTTTGAAGAGCGCCGCGACGTCGACGCCGTCCTGCCCGAGCAGCGAGTTGACGACGTCCTCGGTATCCTCACCGTCGGCACCGGTCGATTCGAGCATCGCATCGTCAACGTACGAATAGCAGTACCGTCCGCCATGCTCGAACTTCATCACGTCGATGATGCGGCCGAGCAGTTTGGTTGCGGCGACGCGCTTACGCAAGAAAATCTGTTCGGTGATCTCTTCCTTGTCGGCGCCCTGCCGCATCAGTTCGGCAGCGAGGTCCAGCGCTTGTGCGGTCGTGTTGGAATGCATGAATCCGCCCGTATCGGTCATGATCGTCGTGAGAATGAGGGTCGCGATCGGCGGATCGATCGGGACGCCGAGCTCGCGCAACAGATGCATGACGACCGTCCCGGTCGAGCACTCGTTCTCGAGAACGAAATTCAGTTTTCCGAAAAGCGAATTGCCCAGATGATGGTCGATATCGAGCATGTTTTCACGCGCGACCGCCGGCAAGTACTCGCCGGCACGCCGCCAATCGCTCATGTCGCAAAAGACGAAGAGCGTGTCGGCCGGAAGATCGGCCGGCAGCGCGCGCCCTACGAGCTCGGATTCGGGCAGAAAGCGAAGATTGCGCGGTACAGGGTCTTGCTGAAAGTATGCGACGCGTTTGCCGAGGCGTTTGAGAGCGAGCCCGAGTGCCAATCCCGCGCCGAGCGTGTCGCCATCCGGCTTGACGTGGCTCACCATGACGAAGGCGGTGCGCCGGCGCAGCTCGGCAACGACTTCGGAAGCCGATGCGATTTGCGGCGTGCTCTCGATCACTCGCCGGTCTCGCGCGGAGAGCGTGCGGCGGCTTCGCGCAGCGTCTTCGCTAATTCAATCGCGCGCTCGGCGGAGCGATCTTCAACGAAAATGAGTTCCGGCGTATGACGCAGGTCGATCTTACGGCCCAACTCGCCGCGCAGGAAGCGGCCCGCGTGCTGGAGGGCGTCGAGCGATTGGCGAGCTTGGTGACGGTCGCCGATCACCGAAACGAAGACCTTGCAGAAGCGCAGATCGTCGCTGACCTCGACGCGAGTCACCGTCACGAATGCGAGGCGCGGATCTTGCAGCTCTTGCGAGACGAGCGTGCCGAGTATGCGCTGAATCTCGTGATCGATCTTGGCTATTCGCTGTGCCTTCATGCTCGTACCAACTCCGGAGCGACGTGTTCGCGCGCGTACGCTTCGATGACGTCGCCCTCTTTGAGATCTTGGAATTTCGCGACTTGAATTCCACATTCGAAGCCTTCGGCGACCTCGCGAACGTCGTCTTTGAAGCGGCGCAAGCTCTCGATCTCGCCGTCGAAGGCGACGGCAGCATCGCGAATCACCCGGACTTTCGCATTCCGCGCGATCTTGCCGCTCGTAACGTAGCAGCCGACGATCGTGCCTACGCGGCTGACCTTGAAGACTTGGCGCACTTCCGCGCGTCCGAGTACCACCTCGCGCTCGATCGGCGAAAGCATGCCGCGCATCGCTTTCTTGAGATCGTCCTCGATCTCGTAGATCACCTGATAGAAACGCAGATCCACGCCTTCGTTCTCGGCCAACCGGCGCGCCGTCTCGTCGGGACGGATATTAAAACCGATCAAGACCGCGTTCGACGCACTGGCCAGATTGACGTCGTTTGGCGAGATCGCACCGACGCCGCCGTGAATAACGCGAATTTCGACGTCGCCCGTCGAGAGCGACTCCATCCTTGCGCGCAGCGCTTCAAGTGAGCCTTGGCCATCGGCCTTGATGATAAGATTGAGAACTTTCTTGCCTTCGGCCGGCATCGACATGAACGTCTCGAGCGAGACGCGCTGATTCCCGGTCGCCGAGATGCGGACGTCGCGCCGTCGCGTCGCTCGCTTTTCGGCCGTTTCGCGGGCGACGCGCTCGTCGCTGACGACCATCAGCGTATCGCCGGCGGACGGCACGTCGGAAAGGCCCATAACCTCGACGGGAATCGAGGGGCCGGCCTTCTTGACTTGTTTGCCCTTGTCGTCGATGAGCGCGCGCACCTTACCGAACGTACCGCCCGCTACGACGATGTCGCCGACGCGCAAGGTGCCGTTCTGCACGAGAACCGTCGCAACGGCTCCCCGTCCGCGGTGCAGAGCGGATTCGATCACGACGCCGGTCGCGCGCCGGTTCTTGTTGGCGCGAAGCTCGCGGATGTCGGCTTCGAGCAGCACGGTGTCGAGCAAATGATCGATGCCGTCACCGGTCTTCGCGGAAACCGGCACCATTTCGATCGTGCCGCCCCAGTCGACGGGTTGAAGCTCTTGCTCGACGAGCTGCTGCTTAACGCGATCCGGCTGCGCGTCGCCTTTGTCCATTTTGTTAATCGCAACGACGATCGGCACGTTGGCCGCCTTGACGTGCGCTATCGCTTCTTTGGTTTGCGGCATTACGCCGTCGTCGGCTGCAACGACGAGAATGGCAACGTCCGTCACCTTCGCGCCGCGCGCGCGCATCGCGGTAAACGCTTCGTGACCGGGCGTATCGACGAACGTAATCTTGCGATCGTTGCGCTCGACGGTGTACGCACCGATCTTCTGCGTGATGCCGCCCGCTTCGCCGGCTGCAACGTCGGCTTGGCGAATTTTGTCGAGCAGCGACGTCTTGCCGTGGTCGACGTGACCGAGGACCGTCACGACGGGCGGACGAGCGGTCAGCATCTCAGGCTTGTCCTCTTCCTGCTCGACCGTTACTTCTTCGCCGGCCTCCTTGACGACCGCGTTGAAGCCGAAGCGTTTCGCAACCTGGATCGCGACGTCGCTCGGAATGTTTTGATTGATCGTCGCCATCGTGCCGATCTTGATCAGCTCGGTGATGACGTCACGAACGGGAACGATCATCGAGGTTGCGAGCTCTTGGACGGTCAGCAAATCCGGAATCTCGATCGTCTCGAGTTTGCGTGCCGGTGGCGGCGCGGCCGCTTCACCTTTCTTCTTACGGTGCCGCTCTTTTTCGAGCAGCAGCTCC
>DASXGO010000183.1:0-7487 GCA_036489055.1 Candidatus Cybelea sp.
AGCATGATGTTCATGATGCCGATGCCCGCAACCAGCAGCGCGACGCCGCCGATGGCCGACAGCCCAATGCCGATGACGCGCAAGACCGTCTCGAACGCCTGCAGTTGATCGGCTGTGTTCTGAGCGACGTATTTCGCGCGAGCGCCGTGGATATGCCTGAGCGCGCTTATCGCCGCCTTTCCAACAGCATCGGCAGTCAGCGGGTCCGAGGGGTAGATAAGGAGGAAGTCGAGCGGCCCCGTGGCCAGATCGTTGTGATATGCCGTATAGGGAAGAATCACGGTCGAGCTGCCGGCGAGGCTGTTCATAAACGAGCCCTTGATGTCGGCATAGACACCCACAACCTCGCAACGCCCGCCGCTGATGCGGAGATAGTTACCGAGCGCGGTGTTGTTGCCAAAAAACTCCCTGGCGACGTCCGCCGTGATCACGCAAACGCGTGCAGCACCGGCAACATCCGAAGCGCTGATCTTACGGCCCTCACTCATGAGCAATGCATCGGTATGGTAGCTGCCATCGGGACTGACGGAGATGTAGTCTCGCTTCGAGCCGAAGGTGACGGGCAGCGTGCGATTCCAGGCAGGTTGGACCGATGCGGCCGAGTTCGCAAGAGCTGCCGCAACCGCCGCTACATCTCGATACTGGATCGTTGCTCGGCTCGGATCATCTTGAGATGGATCGGGAAAGATCACGATTGGCCATTGCCCGAACGACGCGAAGGTGGCGCTGATTCCGCTCGTTGCTGCTTTGCTGATCCCAAAGACGGCGATGATCGAGGCACTGCCGATGATCATGCCGAGCATCGTCAGCATCGAGCGAAGCCGATGGCGCCAAAGCGCCGCAATCGCTTCTTCCGCGTACGCCAGAAGGTACGTCACTCGCCCGTGGATGTCGAAGAAGGAGACGGCAGCGGTTTGACGCGCTTGCCGTCGGCCAATCCTACCATTGCTTGAGCGACGATGACGTCGCCGGGGCTCAGGCCGGACCGCACCCACGTCGTCGTGTCGCTGACCTTGCCGACGCCGATCGAACGCCTGCGAGCGATCCCGTTTTCGACGATGTAAACGTACGATCTCGATCCGATTTTCGAGACGGTATCGTTTCGGACGACGATTGCGTCTCGGACGTAGGTCGTGAGAATATCGACGTCGGCGGTCATGCCGTCTTTGAGGAAGCTCGGCGAAGCGTCGAGTGCGATCGTCGTGAGTACTTGCTTCGCCGTGCTCGATGCGTCCGTCGATTTGGTTGCAACCGGAGCGATATACGCCACGCGGCCGACGATGGTGTGGCCTGGAAAGTCTTGCCCGCTGACGTTGGCGCGCTGACCGAGCCGTACGTTAATGATGTCCTGCTCGTCGACTTCCGCTCGAACGATGTATCCTTCGCCCCCCGCGATCGTAAAGAGCGATTGACCGGCCGTAACCGCATCGCCGGACTGCAGCGCGCGCAGCGCATCGTTCGGTTGTGCGGCAACCGTTTGAATCTGGCCGTCGAAAGGAGCGGTAATCCGCGTAAAGGCGATTTGCTGCTGGTTTTGCGCGTTGAGGATTTGGGCTTTCTTGGCGGCGGCGATTGCATATTGAACGCTGTCGCCGGTATAGCTCGTTACCGCCCCGAGCTTGAGCTGTTGCTCCGCCTGCTGATAGGCGATCCGCGCCTGTTCGAGCTTGGCCCTGTCCTGATCGAGCTGTTGGCGCGGGATCGCTTTGTTGGCAAAGAGCGTTACGTCCGCATCATAGGTCTGCTGCGCGAGGTCTAGACTCGACTTTGCGGTGTTGGCCTGCGCCTGATAGCCGACCCGCGCGTTACGTTCCTGCACGCGCGCCGTCGAGACATTCGCAGAAGCAGAGACGGCATCGGCGCGCGAGCCGGCAGCCGTATATTCGAGCGTAGGATTGTAAATCGTCGCGAGCAGCTCTCCGGCCGCCACGACGTCGCCGGCTTTGACGTAAATCTGCCCGATGTTCCCTGCCAGCAGGGTTGGAATCGTGGCCGTCCTCGGGCGCATGACGACGCCGTTCTCCGGCAGCTTCACGGTGAACGTGGTTCGCGTAACTCGCTGTGTTGGGACGGCCAACGCGCCGGCGTTGCGGCGCGATGCAGCGACCCCGATGCCAACGACGATCGCGAGCGCCGCGAAGAGAACGATGAGATTCCGAACTCGCTTCATGCCATCATTCCAAGTCGGCGACGGCGCTTTGCGCGCTGTACGTTCCTAGTGAGACGCGGAGCTTTACCACGGCATCGACGTAACTTACGCGTGCCACGATGTAGTCGTTCAGTGCAGACTGCGCGGATTGCTGTGCCTGGAGGACGTCGTAAATCGTCTTCACGCCGGCCTTATATTGCAACTGTGCGATGCGAGCCGATTCCGTCCCAAAGGCGGCTTCCTGCTTGGCCCCTATCAGCTGCGAAAGCGCGGTCTGCGCGGCCCGGTAGCTTTGGCGCACGTCGAGCTCCGCCTGCAGTCGCGTCTGCGCAAACGTAGCGGTCGTCGAGGTGAGTTGAGCATCGTCGTTGACCCGCTCGCTGTGGCGCGCGTTGTAGTCGATCAAGGGGAGCGTAAAGGTTGAAGTCGCCTGGAGGTACCAAAAGCCGGGCGAGCCGCGGGGCGCGATTCCCAGGCAGTTGGGCGGCAAATTATTGACCTGGCACTCTTGGGTAAGGTTCTCCTGGAGTATGACCGCAGTCGTTGGCGAGAATTGATTGCCGATCGAGGCCGAGATCGCGACCGTCGGGTACAATTCGACGTTCCATCCACGCCGCGTGAAGAGCGCGGCCATCACCCCCTCGTGTGCCGCAGCGACGTCCGGGCGGCTCGCGTCGGCGATTGCGACGAGCGAATCGACACTGCCATGCGGAAGCGCCGGTTGCGGTACGAAGGCTGGAGTCGCAAACTGAGTCTGCAGCGGAGCGCCGATTTGTTGGGCGAGCGCTTCGCTCGCGTCTTCGACTGCGGCACGGTCCGCCACCAGCGCCGATTCACTCTTCGCAGCGGAAGTCAACGCTTGGAGAACATCGACGCCGGCCGCGACTCCCGCATGAACCTTCACTTTGGCTACGCCGACGAGGGCGTTTTGATACTCCAAGGTAAGCTGGTCGACTCCGACGATCGCTTGCCGCTGCACGATACCGTAGAACGAGTTGGTAACGCTCGTGGCGATCTGGTCCTCGGTGTTGGCGAGCGTCTTTTCCGCCTGTCGCTCCTGTGCGCGCGCCGCTGCGAGCGCCAGAAAGGCGAACCCTCCGGTCGTCAGATTCCAATTCGGAATGCCTACCGCCGCCGTATTCTGGCTAACCTCGTTCTGCTGCGACTGTCCGAAGGCGACAGAGCTGCCTTGAAAGTTGGCGCTTTTGGCCAGCAAACTTTGGAGGCTTCCACTAACCGTGGGATAGGCGACGCCACGCTGCAACGCGAGGTTGTGCTGGGCCAGCGTAACGTCCGCCTGTTGCGACGAAACCGTCGAGCTATGAGCCAGCGCATACGTCACCGCGTCGGGCAGCGTCATCGGAGCTGCGAACGCCGGGGCGTGGGCCGCCGCAAGCCACAGCACGAGAATCAAGAGCGAATAGCGCACCTTGCGGTCAACCATAGAACCCGCTGGCGGCCGTCTGGAACGCGGCGCCGGCGATCAGAATAAGTAGCGGAAATGCCCACGAGAGAGCGTTTCTCACACCTGCGCTGATACGCATCATCGCGACGTTAAGTGCGAAGCCCCAAAGCGTGAATATGTGAATTCCAGCTAGAAACGTAGCCAGCTTCCCGGTAGCGCCGGGCGCCAGTAGCGCAAGGCTGGGTGTTACCTGCAAAACGTCGCTCATAATCGCAAAATGGTCGGCTCCGAGTATGTGGCAGATAACCCCGAGCGTCACCGAGTACAGGCCGATGGCCGGTATTGCGATGTTCATCGACCCGGCGAATAACCGTTTGAAATCGGCGTTCCCGTGCGCGGCCGCGTTGCCCGCGAGCAAGATGATCGCGTTGAGTGACGTCGAGACGAAGAGAACGAGGACCGGGCTAATGAGGCCGAATGCGGTTTGGTACGCCGGCGGATGGGCGACTCGTTCCAGCGCCTGACTTTTCTGCTCGTCGCTGAGGGCATAGAGCGGGTTGGTCGCGATCGCATGCGTGAGCGTACCGAGTGAAGCGTGCCGAACAGCCGGCTGCTGTAAGAAATACCCCGCTAGCATTAGGACCAGCGCGACGACCAGCGCCCAACCCCAGGTCGGAGCGGCGCGGAGCGCCTCGAACGCATCTTTCGGCGCAATGACGATATCGATGGCGGTCTTGAGGCCGCTGCCTGTGGGCGCCTCGGGAGTAGCCAGACCCATCAATGTTTTCTTCAACTTCGCTCGTTGTCGGCCCCGTTAGCACCACGCGAGGTTTTTCTAAAGCCCAGGCTAGGCTCAGAAGCTTCTCAGAATCGGATTCACCAGCGAAGCCTTATGAGATGAAGACTCTAAGCAATTCCTGAAACGTCCTGGTAGCGGGCCGGCATATTAAGCCGGCCCGCTGTTTGAGAGCGTCCCTAATCTTGCTATTGCTTTGAACGCGGATTCACTGCGACTCCGTTCGGGAGTAAGCTTGCCGAGAGACCGTTGTTATAGCTGTACAGAAACTTAATGTTCTTCGTGCTGTAGGAGTAGACGTCGACCACGCCGTCGGTTCGGTCCACCGCGGTAAATTGATTGTTCGATTGATTGAGCTTCCCGAAAAAGCTTTCGCCTTTAAGGGCAAAGGGGCCGCCGACGACCGTGCAATTTGGATCGCAGCCGCTATAAATGTAAACGTCCTCGGCCATGTCATCGATAATCACAAGATTGCCGCTCTTGTCGATGTCAATGCCGCCGTAGTAGGTTTGCTTGAAACCTGAGGCGACGGCGCCGCTGCCTGCACAACCCTTGTAGTAGACCAGCTCTGCGCCGCCCGAGGGACTGGTCTTTACGTTGATCCAACAGTCGCCGGCGTTAGACATTGCTACGCCGCCCACGTGGAAGTAAGAACCGTTCGTGAGATTCACGGTGCAGCCGCCCTTGAACGTGCAGATCGAAAGGCTGCCGGGAGTAGACCCGTTGTCTACCAGATTCCCCAGAGCGATCTGGCCGGTCACGGCATTCGGGCTTGACGCGTCCGAGGGTTGCCCATACGGATCTGAGATCGAACCTACCGGCTTGCCGCACATTGTTGGGCCTTGGTAGATGTCGAGAGCTTCGCCTCCCGTAACTTCGCCGGGGTTAGGCAACATCAGGTTGCCTTCTCCGTCAACCCCAAGGTCGTTAACGAACGCGACACCGTTGATCGCGCAAATTGGTCCGCCGTTCTTCTTATTGTTGGCGGGATAGCCGAGAATAGATGTTGTGTTGAATTCGCTGACGTAGGTACCCTTGTTGGGCAGCTTCGTCTTTTTACTTGGCAGTACCAGGGAATGGATGACCGAAACGGCGCGCGGTGGCGCAGCGTCGTCGAAAACGCTTATTGGAGCAGTTCGCTGTGGGCTAAGGCCCAGCGGCGAACTGCCGCTAGAACCCATGTTGCCGGCGCAACCGGCAAGGAGCATAGCAATCGTCGTGCAGAGCGCCGAAGTAAACAAACGCATACGATAGATCTCCTTGGCGAAGTAGTGGTGACGTAGTGGGGACGGGAAAACGGGCAGCCGAACTGCAAGTCGTAGCGCGGAGTATTTCGGAACCCGTGTTGGCAAGGAGCGATGCAGACGCATGAAGCATCGCGCATTGGTTACAACGCTTTAGACGAGACTTTGTTACCGGGCATTCGCGCTCGAGCCGCTCTATCGCGTCGAGCTTTCCGGCGCCTTTTTGCCTCTTTCGTCATTATGCGGGTGAGCCACAGGTTGGATGCTGGAATCAGAGCATGACCAATCCCGTTCATCGAAGGTTAACGTGATCAAGCACAATCCAGGGCTCTGTACCGCTTGAGCGCACGGTGAGCGATATCGTTGCCGTGAGAAGGCCGTCGCCGCAGTCAGCGAGACCTTCGGCGAGCACAAGCCGCTCGCGCGGCGAGGGGGGAATGATTGCGTCGGCCAGTTTCCTCGCACCGCCTGCACCGCGGCAGGGTTCCTAAAGGGTCGATGCAGTGAAAACCCGCATGAAATCTAGTGTGGAGAGGTGGCAGAGCGGTTGAATGCGGCGGTCTTGAAATGCACACCGTTCATCTCGATAAGAGGCGCCAAGTGCCGGGAGGTGCGTGCAAACTACGCGTGAACGCCCTTAGCTAGGTTAACCCCGACTTATTCTGTGAGCAAACGGTGAGCAAGGTTTGATTTGCTCACGGGTCGTCAGCTCCCGATCCTCTGTTTGCAAAGTGATTCCGGCACCAAGCACCGCTCACCAAAAACCGCGGAAAGCCTCATAGCCACCCAGCATTTCCGATAGCTTGCCGCTCCAGAAGTTTCCACAGCTTTCCAAGCTTTTCCGGAGGAATGGTCGTCAAATGGTGGTCAGGCGCGCCCGATTGACTGGTAGCCACTTACGCCACCCGAAGATGGGTGGAGAATGTTCATAGTAGTTGTGAACGAGTTGGCAAACTCCTCGGGCATTCGCCAACCTGGAGCTTTGTGAGGGCGGTAACGGTTGGAACGATCGCGCCATTGGCCGAGAACGTCGTGAACCTGAGCTAGGGAAACGAAGTGGTACTCGTTGAGGCATTCGTCGCGCAGTCGGCCGTTGAAGCTCTCGCAGACGTACAGACCCCTCGCAGATGTCTTTATTCCGCAAGGGTCTAAATTGCTCCGGATGTTGGACTCAAACCAACGACCCGCAGATTAACAGTTCTTTCGGAGGCCACGATATAGCGCCGTTTCTCGATGAATCGCCTTGTCTTGCCTCTTATGTTTCTCCGATTTCTCGCCTATTGGCTGCACAATGGCTGCACAAAGCGTCGCTCAAAGGTCAAAATCGGGTGAGGCTCACATGAACCTCGTAGCTGGGTTTATGAGAGTTACGGTCTCCGTCTGTCTGAATCCGCGGCCACAGGTCAGGACGACCACGTCATGGACCAACGACACACGCCGTTAGCCGGATTCTATCTTTCAAGCGGCCTGAGCCGCTTACTAAGACGATCGCGCTATCAATAAGTCGGACAGCGGTTAAGAGCGCACTCGATTGCTAACAATTCCTTCCCCGATACCGGACGCGGCCTCCAGTCCTTCTTCCCAGAATCGCGCCTGAAGATGTAGGCGTACTCCGGATTTAGACCAAGATGGTTTGCTGGGCCATATACCACCACAACAGCATAAAGCGGAGCGGACGGAAGGCGCTTAATGTTACTAAACAGATTTTGATAGGCGAGCTTGGCCGCAACATGCTTGTCAATGGTCGCGGCGGAATCCAGAGTGACAACCACGAGCAACCGTGTCATGACACGAGTACGCGCAACGACGACGTCTTGCGCCACAGGGTTCGATGTGACGCCCTGCCAATCGGGCTCGTCGAAAAACGGCATCGGATAGCCATTCGCGGCCACG
>DASXGO010000224.1:0-5076 GCA_036489055.1 Candidatus Cybelea sp.
CGATCTTGACCGCTTCTCCTTTTTCCATCAGGGCGAAGGCTTCGTCGAACGCCGTATAGGGCAGCACGTGCGTGATCACCGCGCGCGGATCCACCCGCCCACTTTTCACCAGCGCCTCCGCTTGATACCACGTCTCGAACATACGCCGCCCGTTGATGCCCAGCACCGTAATGCCTTTAAAGATGATGCGGTCGGCCAGATTCAGCGTCACGGGGCCCGACGGAAGGCCGAGCAGCGCGGCCGTCCCGCCGTTGCGGACCAGCTGCAGGCCGAGATCGATCGCTGCGGCGTTGCCGGACATCTCCAACAAGACGTCCGCCCCGTTGCCCGCGGTTCGTGCGCGAATCACGTCGATCAACGCCGGCTCGGTCGAAACGAACGCCGCATCGGCCCCGAGCGCCTTCGCGAGCTCCAGTCGCGCCGGGTTGACGTCGATCGCATAGATGGCAATCGCGCCGGCGGCGCGGGCTACGGCCACCGCCATGAGGCCGATGGAGCCGACCCCGCTTACGACGACGTTCTTGACGCTAACGCCGGCCGCCATCACGGTGTGAACGGCGTTACCGAGCGGATCGAAAATCGCGGCGCTGACGTCGGGTATCTCGGGATCGAGACGCCAGACATTGTATTCGGGTATCGCGACGTACTGCGCGAACGCACCATCGCGATCGACGCCGATGATCCTCACGTGCTCGCAAATATGAGCTTGACCGGTTCGGCAGGGCAGACACGTCAGATCCGCGATGTGGCCTTCCGCGGAGACGCGCTCGCCGACGCGAATCGCGCGCACCTCGGATCCGACGGCGGCCACCGTTCCCATGAATTCGTGTCCGACAACGAGAGGCGGCTTGATGCGCTGCCGCGCCCAGCCGTCCCATGCGTAAATGTGGTGATCCGTTCCGCAGAGACCCGCCTTCTCGACCCGGATCAGAACGTCGCCGGGTCCGATCTCGGGAACCGGCACTTCGGTCAACAGGAAACCGGGCTCGGGCTTCGGCTTCACGAGCGCCTTCATAGACGAAGACATGAGGGCGCGGTAATTTCACGTAGGTCCCGCGAAAACCCGCTCTCCGGGTCGTTTGCCTGTCGAACGGAAGGTGCGTGAGATGCCGCGTTGGCTGATTCCAGCTGCGTACTTCGTTGTGAGCTTGATCGCAGCGACCGTGATTCCGCGCTTCGAGTTCGAGTTGTTCCCCGCATGGGGCAACGAGATCTCCGTATCGACCGCGCAGGCTCTCCTTGGCGCAATAAGCTCCGGAATGATGGCGTTTACTGCGATCGTTTTCTCAATTGGATTTCTATTCGTTCAATATACCGCGACCGCGTTTTCCAAGCGCTTCATGGTAACGGCCGCAAAGGGGTCTCTCATATTTCACGCATTCGGCCTCTTTGCCGCGACGTTCACATTTGCACTTGGAACGCTGGCATTCGTTAATCGCCACGGTTCCACGTGGGTTCCGTTCGGCTCGATTCTTATCGTCAGTCTGCTGCTCGTCCTCAGCGTAGTGACCATGGCCCGGCTCATGAACCAGGTCGCAGCGCTTCGAATAACGCGCGTTCTTTCGGCTCTCGGCGATCGCGGCCGCGCTTCGATCGACCGCATGCCGATGCATGAAACGGACCCAGCAATTGCCCGCGTCGTTCTCGGCGACCCTACGCAAACGGTGGTCTACTCCGGAAACCCGATGGTCCTCGCGGCGATCGACCGAGCGTCCTTGGTGCAGATCGCACGCAAGACCGGCACGACGATTCAGCTCGAGTACGCGGTCGGCGATACTATCTTTTCAAAAACCATTTTGGCTTCCGTCTACGGCTCGGGTGAAAAATTCGACGAAGCCGAGCTTCTTCGAGCGATTCGGCTCACACGCGAGAATCATTTTGACGGAGACGTGCGCTTCGCGTTTCGCCTCTTGGTCGATACGGCGATAATGGCATTGTCCCCCGCGATAAACGATCCAACGACCGCCGTCGAGGCGCTCGATGAGATCCTGGATATCATGCTGCGTCTCGGGCGCCGGCCTTTGGATGCCGGATACGCGCTCGACGAATCGGGCGCGTTGCGCGTGATCTATCCGGCACCGTCGTGGAACGATTATCTATCGCTAGCGTTTGACGAAATTCGAAGCTACGGCATGGACTCGGTGCAAGTGGTCAGGCGATTGCGCGCGGCCCTCGTTCGGCTTGCCGGCGCACTGCACGACGAAAGCCGTCGCGATGCCGTCGCGAGCTATCGCAACCGGCTTGACGCGGCGGTCATGCGGCTTGGGCTCGATGAGGCGGACACGGCGACCGCGCTCGGCATCGACCCACAGGGTTTGGGGTTGACGCGCCGGACGGTTTAAATCCGCGGGCTTGCCGGCGTCGGTACTCATTTGCCGAGGACGTCGATCGCTCGGGCCGCCAGCACGACGATCGTCAGCAAAGCGATGAGGCTCTGTACCACGTGCAGGACCTTCGCGCGGTTGGTGAGCGGGTAAATTTCGCTCGGGCTAAACGCGGTGTTGGTCGTAATCGCAAGATAGAAGTAATCGGTGAAGGACGGTTGCCAATCGTCGGGAACGCCGTCGGCCGGATCACCGCGGGGAAAGTGAAAATCGGCGCGTCCTTGCCAGCCGCTCGCACGTCCGGCCGGGCCGCTGCGATCGAGTTGCCAGTAAACGAGTGTGAAAACGACGGCATTGATCAGCCACAGCTCCATCGCCGTCCAAAACAGAATAATCGCATCCAGGTTCGACGGCTTAGCCGCAATTTCGTACAGCAGCCGCGACAAGATCGTAACTTCTATGCCGACGACGATCATGCCAAACACGGCAACTGCGTAAAGCGCGAACGGTGTCCAAAGGAACACGATCAAAGCCGAGCCGATCGCGACTTCCGAAAACTTGGGCAGCACCCGATAATGCCCGGGAATTAAAAGGAGCACTGCCACCAGCGCCGCCACAGTGGCCGTGGCCGAAAGTGTCTCTCGCTTAACTAAACCGGTCATGACGATATGAAATTACGTACGCTTGATCTGAAGCTATTTCAAGATATTGATCGTTCTCGCAGCAACGATCGCGATCGTAATCAACGAGATGCTGCTTTGAACGACCATCAGCAACTTCGCGCGCCCGGTCATCGGCATAGCTTCGGTGGGACTAAACGCGGTCGATGTCGTGAATCCCAAGAATAGGTAGTCGATGACGTCCGGCTGCCAGCCGGGTCGAACGTGCTCCGGGTCATCCATCGCCGGAAAGACAAAGTCGGGATACTTTGCCTTGCCGCTCAGCCGCGCGTCGGGGCCTCCGCCGTCGACCAGCCAGTAGAGCAGCGTGAAGATGAGGACGTTACCCGCCCAAATTCCCACGGACGTGTAAAAAAGCGGCACCGGCTCGAGCTTGGTGGGATTTTCAACTAAGTTATAGGCGGCGATCAGCAGATTGAGCGAGTTGAACGTAAGCGCTGCGATGACGGCAACGAACTCGGCAACGCGCTCCACCCTGCGCAAGACCGGCGTCTCCCGCTTCAGCAGCGCATTCAGAAGCATGGGCGCAATCATGCTAACGATGATGATGTCGGCGAGCCATCCTGGCATGAGAGCATAGCGGCGAGGCAATAGCGCTATCAGAGCAGCGATCGCAATGACGATTACGATCGCTTCAAGCCGCGAGGCGGTATTTCGCCTTAACGGCATGCCGACTTCACCGGCGTTGCGCGGGCGCAGCTGTCTGATCGATAAGCTGCTGCACGCGCTGCATGGCGGCTAGATTAACGCGAATGATGCCGCGCTGCGGCCGGTCCAGGTCGAGAATAAGACCGAATACCAAGGCCACCATCGCCGCGAAGACCGCTTTAAAAATCGGGGCATGGCGCCCTTCCTTTCCGAAACCGTAGCCCATCATGGCGGCTGCGATCAACGCGATCAGGAGGAGCCAGATGATGACGACGTCCGGAATGTGATTGCTGAGAACGGCGCGCTCTTCGATGCTGAGGTTGATCGTGTCGTTGAGCGCCGTTATGAAAAGCGGAACGATCGTCGAATGCGGATCCTGCTGCGCTGCGCGCATCGCGGAGGTCCACATCCTTCGCTGGAGCGCTTCGGAGGCTCGATCGGCCACAGCCCGCTCTTGAGGCGCAGCGTCGGCCCGCGCGAAATCGATCCGCTCTTCGATGTAAGCACGCAGCTGGACGCGAATCGCCGCGGCTGTCTTTGCATCGAGCAGCTGCGCCCGAAGGAACGTCGTCGCGATCGCGTTGGCCTCACGCAAGAAGGTGCCGCGCCGCGCGTCATAGCGTCCCAGCGCCATCGAAAACGAGAAGCCTACGAGGAGTGCCAGCAGCGTAAAGGCCGTTCCCTCGATGAGCCATGAGGGATCCTTACCCTCGGCAGCCCTTTCGGTGTGGCGCCCAAGTTGAAAGCCGGCCTCGCTCAACGCAAAGATTGCGACGAACGAGGCCAGCATGATGACCCAAGTCGGAACCGGGTCGAGGAAATTACCGATCGTTACGTCCTAGAGTGCGCGCTGGCCGACGACGCGGCCGGCCGGATCGCCCGTACCGCCGCTGTTCCTCCACCATACGCCGTTGAAGCTGTTATTGTCGCCATTGAACCAGAAAGAGAAGACTCCCGATGCGCCGCCCATATTGAACGTCGCTCTGACTTTACGCGGGTCGCTGGGCGTCACTTTTCCGTTGAGCGTCACGCCGCCCGAGAGGCATACGACGGAGGGACCGGACTGCTTGCAGGCCATCTTGCCAAGGAAAGCGCTTGATCCGCCGGCACCCGTAACGTTCCACGTTCCGGCGGCCGACAAGGGCGATGGCGGCAGCACTTTGTTCCCGACGAAAGAACCGTTGGACGACCGTCCGTTGTACCCCCAGGTTCCGTTGAAGCTGTGACCGTTGGGCGTAACGTAGATCGTGAGCCAGCCGGCACCGCCGGGGCCGTGCCATTTGCCGTTGATCTGGGTGTCGTTCACGAACGTGCCGGTAAATCCGGTCCCATCGGCCCGCTTGCCGACGAAACTATTACCGGATGAGGTCACGGTTATGGTGGACTGCGTCGAACCGTTAGCGCCGGTTTGTTGGACGCTCCAC
>DASXGO010000236.1:0-1918 GCA_036489055.1 Candidatus Cybelea sp.
CGAATTCGGAGCCGTCTTGTTGATGGGGCCGCACGACCGCACAGGTTACAAACAGATCGTTGAGTCGATCGGCGCGAACGAACAACGCGTGCGCGTCGTTGCGTTCGAACAAGCGCCCGCGGATGGCGGCGAGCCCTCGCCGCAGCAGTATCGCACGTACACACTCTGGATCGTTCCCAATAACGTATACCGTCGCGGCATTCGCGTCGAAGTGGTGACGCCAAGCGACGAGCCTATCGCTTCGACCTATCTGCCGTAAACTGCCGTGATTTCACCGCGTAAGCAGCTCGAAACGCTCGAACGAATCGAAACGCTTAACGTTAGCGTCGAGCGGCTGCCGTTGGTGATCGCGCCGGACGGCGACCCAACCGAAGCGGGCGGAATCCTAAACCCGGGCGCCGCGCGCGCTCCCGGCGGCGAGCTTATCCTCTACCCGCGCTGCGTCGCCGAAGGCAATATTTCGCGAATCGGCACGATCGGCGCGAACGTGTCGGGCAAGACGTTTGAAGGCCGGCGTCTCGGCTTCGCTTTGGAACCGGATGCGCCGTACGAGCTGCGCCCGCATCCCGGTTACGGCTGCGAAGACCCACGCGTGACGTACGTACCGGTGCTCAAAGCCTACGTCATGACGTATACGGCGTTCGGGCCGGACGGGCCGCGTATCGCACTCGCGCACTCGGAAGATGCCTATCACTGGCGGCGTCTCGGGTTGGTGAATTTCTCCGGAACGGCAAACGTCGGAGGCGATGATAAGGACGCCGCCTTCTTTCCCGAACCGGTAATCTCGCCGCGAGGCCGGCGCTGCCTCGCGTTCTACCATCGTCCGATGCTTCATCTTTCGAGCGTCGACGGACATGCCGCGATTCCGCTCATCGAGCGCATGCCGTTTGAAGATCGCGAGTCGATTCGCATCGCCTATGTGCCGCTCAACCCGGCACTCAAAGACCGTGCCAATCTCTGCAACGTTTCCGAGAGCGTTCGGGTACTCTCTCCGGACGCGCGGTGGGGCTCGATCAAGATCGGCGCCGGCACACCGCCGATACGCGTTTCGCTTGGCGGCGTCGAGAGTTGGCTATCGATCTTCCACGGCGTCGACGTGACGACGCGTCGGCGTAAACCCGTGTTACGTTACAGTGCCGGAATCGTCGTTCACGATCTCGAGCGGCCCGATAACATCCTCTATCGCTCGCCCGCGCCGATCTTGACGCCGCAAACGCGGCGCGAGCGGCGCGGCGTCGTCGATAACGTCGTCTTTCCAAGCGGAATCGATCCGCGCCCCGATCTGGGCGAGCGAACCTACGACGTCTACTACGGCATGGGAGATTATTCGATCGGCGCCGCCAGGGTGCGTATCGAAGTGCCAAGCAGCTGATTCGGTATCTGCTCTTATCCACCGCGATCGTGCTCGCGGTGGCGGTAACGGTGGCGGGCTGGGCGAACCGCGATCTCATTCGCATCAAAATCGCATCGGTCTACGCCCACGTTGCCGCAAAGCCGGGAAACGCGACTGCATCGTTACGGCCGACCGCCGCGCCGCTGAGCGGCGATGCGCCCTGGGCGCTCTCGGCGCTTCCCGAGTGCTTGATGCAAACGGCGGAATCGACCGGCTCGCGGCATTACGTGCGGGCGCATCTCCCGGCCGGCTCGGTGCCTATTCGTCCGCCGGCAACCTTGCATTACGGCGACTGCAGCGTTACTATTACCGGCGACGAAGCGTACGTCCGGCGCGGGAGCGACCGGCTGCGGATTCCACCCCGCGTGCAGTTTTACCGAGCGCAAGATCTTCTTGTGATGATTCGCGAGACGCCGCAAGCCGTCGAGTTGCGCGTCTACGAGCCGGCCCGACCATGAGAGAACAGAGAGTTTGACGATGACGATTCAAGACGAGGTTCGCAAGCGGCGGACGTTTGCGATTATC
>DASXGO010000241.1:0-4554 GCA_036489055.1 Candidatus Cybelea sp.
GTCACTGGCGAGTACGACGATGACGGCAAGCAGCGGAACCGCCACGACGCCATTGATTACTGCCGACCAGAATAGCGCGGCAATGGGGTCGACTCGGAGAAAACCGATCGTCATCGCGACCAGCATCCCGACGATCAGCACGGCATAGAATTGCGGCGCCTGCGACGGTTTCGCGTCGAGACCCTCGCGAAAGCCGAAAGCGTCCGAAAGAACGTATGCAGACGATGCGGTGAATGCCGGAATCGCTAACAGGCCGGTGCCGATCATCCCAGCGGCAAAGAGCCACGACGCGAAGGGGCCGGCGAGCGGCTCGAGCGCGCGCACAGCGTCCTGCGCGGACGTAATCTGATGAAACCCGTGCGCTCCGAGCGTCGCCGCAGTGGTAACGATGATGAAAAACGCGACGGCGTTGGATAAGAGCATGCCCGAGTTGACGTCCAGATGCATGTCGTCGATCTCTTCGGGCGTTGCGCCGCGGCGCTCTTCCTCGGTTTTTCTGCCGAGTTGTTCCTCTTCTTCAACCTCGAGAGCGGCTTGCCAAAAGAATAGGTAGGGCGTGATCGTCGTACCGAGCACCGCAACGAGCGTCGTCAGCCACGTTGCGTTAAAGTGAAGCTCGGGAACGACGAGATGGCGAAATACGGTTAGCCATGGCGGATGGACGACAAACGCGGTCACGACGTACGCAAAGAGCGCGACGGTCAACCACTTGACGACCGATTCGAAATGCCGGTACGAAAACCAGACCTGAATGACGATCAGGATTCCGCCGAAAATTCCAATCCATAGCAGGTTCGACTGATGAAACAGCAGCCGGGCGGAGGCGCTCATTCCTTCCAAGTCGGCGCCCGCGTTGATAGTATTTGCGATGATTACGGCGATGCCCAGCGGCGCGACGATCCAGCGCGGAAATCTGCGCCGCATAACCGACGCAAGCCCGACGCCCGAGACCATCGCAATGCGCGCACACATCCCCTGCACGACGGCCATCATCGGCGTCGTGAGCAGGATCACCCAAAGCAAAGAATAGCCGGTGCTTGCGCCGGCTATTCCGTACGTCGAGATCCCGGATGGGTCGTCATCCGAGGCACCCGTGATGAGCCCCGGCCCGAGGATCGCGAAATATTTACGAATAGTCGTAGGGAGCGCTATTCCTGCAGCGTGAAGTCCGGCGGGATCGCGAAGACCGGGTCGCTCGCCGAAATCGCGCGCACGTTGCCGCGTTCCGTTACGAAGGTCATGCCGTTGCCTTGACCGTTCGTGAAGGCCGCCGCGCTAAACATCGCGAGCTTGCCGAGCGGCAGCGGCGGCCCGCTTTGGCTAATCGTAAAGCGCTTATCCATTCCCGACGAGGTGAGCGCGCGCATGAGTTGCGCGAAATTACCCATCATCGCGCTTCCCATCTGCCCGTTCGGTCCGCTCGGTGCACCCATCCGCGAGCAGCTCGATGCCGGATTTGCGAAGCTTGAATAGTAGCCAATCATATTGCCCTTCTGAGTCCGCGATTCTCCCGATCTGCTCGTTTCGGTAATCGTCATGTCCGAGCGATAGCCGCTCGAGGGCTGGCCGCCCACATCGCGCGATCCGAGCGCGGTATTGCTCACGGTGACCGCCACACGCGTGCCGTCATCGTGCGCCGGCGCGCCGGATGCGCCGCCTTCCCCGCCTGGCGACGACGACTGGTCCATCGAATCGGTCTTGTAGGTTTTATGGCGCAGATCGAGCCTGGTAATCGTGCGCGCCGCACAGTCGATGATGGTCGCCGTCTGCATGCTCAGATTATCCGTGCGCTCCTTCGTGCCGGCCACGTAGTGCCGCTCGGCGAAGCCGGTCTGCATCAGTTGCTGCATGCTCTTGGCCCGCGCTTCCGCCTGGTGGATTTGGTTAAAGAGACCGTTTCCGCCGCCCAGGTCCGGCCCCTGGACCGCGGCCGCCGCAGCGAAATCTGCGCTGAAATCGCCCGGCTGCTGCGCCGATGAATCGGCGTTCATCGCGAACTTGATGATGGAGTCGTACGCCAATCCCGCCGGCGCGGCCGAGATCGAGAACGGGAGAATTAAAACGGCCGCGACGAGGGCGGCAACGGTCACACGAAATCGCAGCATGGTGCGCCGTTTCGTCACGGTGCGCCGCTCCGCCCTCCCGTAATTTGCTTACATGCTGCCTGCGCTCAGGTGATACGCCGCAGCCAGATCTTTCATCGCGGTCGTGAGGATTGCGTGATATTGTGCGTCGACCGCGAGACCGTACTTGGCATCGATGTCCTTCATCACTTGGACGTGGATCGGATGCGAGACCGCACGATCGAGCATGACCTCGACGTTGAAGCCTTCACCGGACTGTCCCGCCTGCCATAACGCGGCCGCAAGCGCCTTACCATCCTTCGGATCCGGATTCGGTTGACTCGGAAGGGCGATCTTCTTCTCATTGACGATCTTAAGCGAGTCCGCAACGACGAAGTCGAATGTTTTCAAAAACTGCGCGACTTGCTCCTTACCATACTGCTTCGTCAGCTTCGCCACTTCGGCATCGAAGAGCGGGCCGGTCAAGGTCTTGAGCAGCGTAACGGTGCTGAAGTTGCTCGGCCCGCCGCCGGCCTCCACCATCGAGAGCGTAACGGCCAGCGCCGGTGCGCCGGTATAGACGCAGCAGGATCCGGAGAAACGCGTCGGCTCGTTCACGACGTTAGGCATTAACTTCGCCCACGCGGTCGCGGTGCCGGCCGAAACGAGAGCGACCGCAAAGGCGGCGGTCGCAACCAGGTTCTTCATGAATTTCCTTTCCGAGCCGAAGCTCTGCAAAAAAACGGTTCTCGGAAAGAACGGGCTAGGCGGGAGTTTGGATTTAGCGCTAGATTTTGACGAGGGCGATGGGCTTGGTGGTGGGCTGCTGCGAGCCGCCCTCCGGTTCGACGCTGACCGCAACGGCGACGACGTTTGTCGCAGATTGCGGCAGCCGCAAGACTGCCGTGCCGCCGTTCGCCGGCACGAATGTTGAAGATGGAGCCACCCGCGAGGCCCCTTTTGCGAGGGTCCAAGCCTGGTAGACTCGCCCCGGCGGCGGAGCCGGAAGATCGTGCACCGTGAGATAGAGCCGATCGGCGCGCGTCACGACCTCGCCGCTCGCAAAGCGATAGTGCGCCGCCTGCGGCGAGGTGAGATCGGCGATGGTCTGCGACGCAAGCGCGCTCTGCGCGAGTTCCCGATGCAGCCGCCGGTCAAGAGAGAACGCGGCGAACGCCGCCAAGATGGCGATCGCCAGACACGCCGCGGCGACGACATAGCCCGGACTGAACCGTACGCGCGCGGGTCGCGCTACGGCTTCCGTGCGGACGCTGCGCATGATGCGCGCCTTGAGCAGGGGGCTCGCGGTGACCTCTCCGGACTCTTCGTCGGCGCAGGCCTCGGCTGAGTAGGCCACTGCGGTAACGGCGGGGCGCAAATACTCGTACTCGGCGCGGCATTGCTCGCACGTTCGCAGGTGCGATTCGACCGCGGCCGCTTCCGCCGGCGGCAAGACGCCGAGCGCGTACGCTGCGACGTTGTCGAGCAGCTCGTCGTGCACCGTCATGCCATCACCGTTTCTTGCAGTGCGGCGCGCAGCCGCCGCAAGCCGCTACGAATCCGCGTCTTGATCGTTCCGAGCGGCAGGCCCGTGCTGCGTGCGATCTGCTCTTGCGTAACGCCGCCGAAGAAACCCAGCTCGATGGGCTCGCGCTGCTCGGGCGGAAGCTGCGCGAGCGCCAGACGAACCCGCTCGCCGTCGATATGTGCAATCGCCGTCTCTTCGACGGCATCGTGAACCGGCAATGATTCGGGCAACTCGCTCTGCGCGTGGAGTGCTCGGCTCCGCACGACGTCGTACGCGCGATTTCGGGCGACGCGCGCGATCCACGCTCCGAAGTTACCGTCGGTAAAGCGTGCCGGATCGCTCCAAAGCTTGAGGAAGACCGCTTGCGTCACGTCTTCCGCCGCACCCGCATCGGAGAGCACGCGAAACGCCACGCCGTAGACGAGGCGGTGATACCGATCGTAGAGCGCCTCGAAGGCGCCCGCGTCACGGGCCCGCACTCGTTCCATGAGCCGGGCTGCGTCTTCCACGCGGGCGTTCTTCGCTAGTATCGGGGTTACGCACTTCCCTACGAAACGCGCCAGGGCGCTCCGCGGATTTACTCCGGGAGCGCTTCGGGCAGATTCGGCGCGCCCGTCAGGCCCGAGGGCGTATGTACGACGCCGCGCTCCATGTCGTTCCACGCTTGCGAAAGTACCGGCTGCAGCGTGAAGAGGGCGTGCGTTCCATCGAGCTGCGCGTAGAACGAAACCGGACGGCCGGCGTCGCGCAAGAAAATAGCGGTCGCCGTCGGCCAAGCCGTCGGGACGTTATCGTCGTGCGAGCCGGCCACGATGTAGTATCGCACGTTCTGCGGCACCGCAGAGAGCAGTCGGCCGGAACGCGATTGCAGCAGCGACCCGGCAATAGACAGAATGGCCGACCAGTCGGCCGGATGGAGCGGCGCGAGCCGGAAGACCGAGAATCCGCCCATTGAATAGCCGG
>DASXGO010000286.1:0-21959 GCA_036489055.1 Candidatus Cybelea sp.
GTCCGCAGGCGGCACTCGCCGGGTTCGCCGATCTTCGCGCCGAGCTCGGCTCTGCGCTGGCCGGAGCGCCGGGATGACACGGTGCGTTATCATCGCGCTGATTCGCGCGTATCAGATCGTTCTTTCGCCGCTCTTTCCGCCCGCGTGCCGCTTCCATCCAAGCTGTTCGCAGTACGCGCTCGTCGCGGTTCGTAACCACGGCGTTCTGCGCGGGGGCTGGCTCGCGCTGCGGCGCCTCGCGCACTGCAATCCCTGGCATCCCGGCGGGGTCGATTTCGTGCCCGAGTCCATAGGTACACCGACGTGCACGTAATCCTTGCCGCGTCGTGGCTCGACCCGATCGTCAACGTCCTCTATCAGGTCGTTTCGGACATCGACAAGCCGATCGGCAACCTCGGCTGGAGTCTCGTCATCCTGGCCGCGCTCATCCGCCTGGTGTTTTGGCCTCTCAACACGGCGCAGTTCAAAGCCTTCCTCTCGATGCAAAAGATCGCGCCGCAGATCAAGCGTTTGCAAGAACGCTACAAAGACGACCGCCAGAAGCTGCAAGCGGAGACCATGACGCTCTATCGCGAGAACAAGGTCAACCCGCTCGCCGGCTGCTGGCCGATGCTGGTTCAGTATCCCGTCATCATCAGCGTCTACTACGTCGTGATGAACCACCGGCCCGACTTCGAAAAGCAAAATTGGTTGTGGATCGGCAGCCCGCTTTCACATGGGTCCCCGATGTCGATCTTCGGCCATCCGATTTTGGCCGCGAGCCTCGCGATGCCGGACCTCATCCTCATCCTACTCTATGCGCTATCGATGTATTTCAGCGTTCGCTACGTCAGCATGCCCGCCACCGATCCGCAGCAAGCGCAAACGCAACGCATGATGGCCGTCATATCGCCGGTGATGTTGGGATTCTTAGGCTGGCGCTACGGATGGCCGTCGGCGATGGTGCTCTACTGGTTTGCCTACAACATCTTCACGATGGGACAACAGTTTTATATGCTTCGCCGGTACCATCAACCGCTTGCGCTTATCGACAGCGAGCACGTGATTACCGAAGACGCAACCGCGAAACCCGGGACCGCAAAGCCGCTTCCGAGCGCCAACGGTGCGGCAAAATCGAAACCGCCCCGGTCGCGATCGAAGCGCAGAAATAAACGATAAGGGACAAATCATGCTCTACGAAGACGATTTCGAATTCGAAGAACAGCCCGCGGATATCCGCGATCGCACGATCGGCGGCCGTCCGGGCGGCGGCCGTCAGGGCGGCCGGGGAGGCGGTACCGGGCGCCGCCGCGAGCCGCGTCGAGGCCACGGTGAGGTCTCCGGCACCGTCATCGAAATCCCGGAGGATGCCAAGCCCGCCGGCGATCTGCTGCGTGAGATTCTCGAACGCATGGGGGTCGGAGAGGTCCAGCTCGGGTACGTCAAGCGCACCGAAGGCGAGTACCTCGAGATTAGCGGACCTCGATTGGGAATGCTTATCGGCCGTCACGGCAACACGCTTGAAGCGCTCAACTTGATCTTCAATAACTCGTTCAACACCGGCGTTAAAAGCAATCGCCGCTACTTCACGATCGATGCCGAAGGGTATCGCGCCCACCGCGCCGATCAGCTCAAGAATCTCGCGCTCGCGACGCTCGAGCGCTGCGTGCGCGAGAAGAAGCCGCAGAAGCTCGAACCGATGCTGCCGTCGGAACGCAAGATCATTCATCTTGCGTTGGCAACGTCGGAATCGGTGCGGACTGAGTCCGAGGGCGAAGAACCGGAACGCAGAGTAGTAATTTTCCCCAACTGACCGACACGATCGCAGCGATTGCGACGCCGCCTGGAAAGGGCGCGATCGCAATCGTCCGCGTCAGCGGGCCGGAAGTGCCGCAGCTCGCGGAGCGTATCGTACGCGCGAGGATCTCTCTGCGGCCGCGGGTCGCACACCGCGCGACGATCCTCGACGAGGCTGGGGAGCCACTCGACGAAGGGCTCGCAATCCTCTTTCCGGCGCCCCATAGCTACACGGGCGAAACGATGCTCGAGCTTCAAGTGCACGGCTCGCCGGTGGTCGCACGCGAGGTCGTACGCGCGCTAATCGCCTGCGGGGCGCGCCTCGCGGAGCCCGGCGAGTTCACGCGCCGTGCGTTTTTCAACGGCAAGATCGATCTGCACGGCGCGGCCGCCGTCGCCGACGTCATCGACGCCGAAACCCGCTCCGCGGCCCGCGCCGCGCTCGCGAATCTGGGCGGCGGTCTCACGATGACGGTGCGGGCCGTGCGCGGCGCGCTGTCGGAGATTCTGCAAGAAATCGCGGCCGCAATCGATTTTCCGGATGAGGTCACCGAACCGCCGCGCGCCGATGTCGAAGCGCGACTCGTACCGCTTCTGACCACGTTGATCGAACTGCGCCGGGACGGCGAGATCGGCCGGCTCGTCCGGGAAGGCGTCGCCGTCGCCATCGTCGGGCCGCCGAACGCAGGAAAGTCGTCGCTGCTCAATGCTCTGCTCGGCACGGATCGTGCAATCGTCTCGGACGTTCCCGGTACGACGCGCGACACGATCGAGGAACGGATCTTCGTCGACGGCGTCGCGGTGCGACTGCTCGATACCGCGGGAATCCGCAGCCACGCGGATCGCCTCGAGGCGGCGGGCATCGAGCGAACCGAGCGGGCCCTGAGCGCCGCAACGATCGTGCTCGTCGTCATCGACGGTTCGGTGCCGTTGACCCCCGAGGCGCGCAAACTGCTCGACCGCACGCGCGGTTCCGAGCGGATTCTTCTCTTCAACAAGGCGGATTTGGGAGCGCTCGGTGCGCGCGAATACGCAGGGTCAGATTCGATCGCGGGCAGCGTGCGGGACGCCGCAACGCTCGAGGCGCTCCGCGGCGCGATCGCACGGATCGGATGGGGCGGCGAACGACCCGACGCATCGCGCCCGCACCTAGCGGCGCTTTACGAATTCGATGCCGTGAACGCGGCGATCGATGCGCTGGAGAGCGCGTGCCGGACGCTTCACTCGCAGCAGCCCCTGGACTTCGTATCGCCCGATTTACAGCGCGCCTTTTCCGCGCTTGGGCATGTAACCGAGCAGGTGGCCGCCGAAGAGGTGATCGAGCGAATCTTCTCGCGTTTTTGCATCGGCAAGTAGGAGGACACATGCAGCGGGCATTATCGTTTTTTGTCGTTCTCGCGCTCGTTCTAACGCCGTCGGCGCTTCAAGCCAAGAAAAAATCGCACGGCGCGACGATCGTCAGCTGTACGGTCAACTCTAAGTCAGGGAACGTCACCAACGGCATCAACGTCGTCTACTACACCACGCAGGATTCACCGGCAACCGAGGTGGATTTTGCCGTTAAATACGGCGGACACAAATACATTTTGATCGACCGCGGCACGTTCTCACGCGACTCGCAGATCAATCACAATTTGACCAACGCGTTGACCGATGAGCCGTTCCAGGGCGCGCAGCCGACGAGTTGCAAGGTTGCGCGCGTGACGTTAGCCGACGGCACCGTGCTATAACCAGCCAAAGGAGGTCGTTCGATGGTCCAAGATCTGAGTAGGAACTGGTGGATGTGGCTCATTCGTGGGATCGCAGCCATAATCTTCGGCATTCTGGCGTTCACGTGGCCGGTAAAGACGATCGTCGTACTGGGCATTCTCTTCGGGGCGTACGCGTTCGTCGACGGTATCTTTGCAATCTTCGCAACCATACGTGCGGCCCAGACGGGCCAGCGATGGTGGCCGTTTTTAGTCGAGGGAATCGTCGGAATTCTGATCGCCGCGATAACCTTTTACGACATTCGGATCACGCTGCTGGCGTTGTATTTGACGATTGCTGCGTGGGCATTCATAACGGGCATCTTCGAGATCGTCGCAGCAATTCAACTTCGTAAGCACATCGCCAACGAAATCTGGCTGATCATTGCCGGAATCGCATCGATCGCGTTCGGCGCTCTGATGATCTATTATCCGCTTGCGGGTGCGCTCGCGATCATTTGGCTCATTTCAGCGTATGCAATCGTCTTCGGCATTCTGATGATTAGCTTTTCGCTGCGCCTGCGCGCACACGCGCCGACGCCGGCCGCTCCGGCAACGACCTGAGATGACGAGCGGCGCCGGCACGATCGTCGTCGGCGGCGGTCATGCCGGCGTCGAGGCTGCGCTCGCATCGGCACGGTTGGGCGTGCCCACGCTACTGCTTACCGGCGATCCGGAGAAGATCTGCACGTTGCCGTGCAATCCGTCGATCGGAGGCAGCGCGAAAGGACAACTCGTTCGCGAGATCGACGCGCTGGGCGGGGCGATGGCGGGCATCGCGGACCGCTGCAGCCTCCATGCGCGTTTCTTGAACGAGAGCAAAGGACCGGCCGTGCGTGCCCTGCGCCAGCAGATGGATAAACCCGCATACGCGCGGGCTGCGCTGGCACTGCTGCGCGCGCAACGCGATCTCACCATCGTGCGGGGGCTCGTCGACGATCTTATCGTCAAAGCGGGGAGCATCTGCGGCGTGCGATGCGACGACGGCCGCGAGTTCAGCGCAACAACGGTCGTCCTTGCCACCGGCACGTTTCTAGGAGGGAAGTCCTTCCGCGGGAACGACGTCCGCGCCGAGGGCCGATTCGGCGAACCGCCCGCGATCGGCCTGGCCGCGTCGCTTCGGCGTCTGGGGTTTACGACCGCCCGGCTCAAAACCGGTACGCCGCCACGGATCGATAAGCGCAGCGTCGATACTGCGGCGATGCTCTGCCAGCCGCCCAGCAACGAGCCGTTGCTCTTCTCGTATACGAGTGAAGCGCGGTTCGCGGGTCCGCAGCTCCCGTGCTATGTCACGGAGACCAATGCTCGCACCCACGCGCTAGTGCGCGACAACCTGCGGTATTCGCCGCTCTACGGTCTCGATTTGATTCGAGGAATCGGACCGCGCTACTGTCCGTCGATCGAAGACAAAGTCGTCAAATTCGCGCACAATCCGACCCACCAGATCTTCATCGAGCCGGAAGGTTGGGAAGAGCCGACGCTCTACGTCGGCGGCTTTTCGACGTCGTTGCCTGCCGAAATTCAGCTGCAGATGCTGCACACGCTGCCGGGCTTAGAGTCGTGCACGATGCTGCGCGCCGGATACGCGGTCGAATACGACATGGTGCAGCCTACGGAACTCTTCGAAACCCTCGAAACCCGGCGTGTCTCCGGCCTCTATCATTGCGGCCAGATCAATGGAACCTCTGGTTACGAAGAGGCCGCTGCGCAGGGATTGATCGCCGGAATCAATGCGGGCCGCGCGGCGCGAGGCGAGGAGCCGCTTCGGCTCGCCCGATCTCAGGCCTACATCGGCGTGCTCATCGACGATCTCGTCACCAAAGGCGTCGACGAGCCGTATCGAATGCTGACGTCGCGCGCCGAGCATCGGATCGTTTTGCGCCACGACAATGCCGATGAGCGGCTGACGCCGATCGGTCGCGAGATCGGCCTCGTTTCGAACGAGGGATGGGAATCGTTCGTGCAGCGTCGCGATCGGTTGCGCGCTGCGCGACGGCGCGCGGAAACGACCCGTGTGGGAGCCGTGGAAGTTGGCGGAGAGCGCCTTCCGGCAGGGAGCACGCTGGCCGACGCGCTGCGGCGCCCGGGACTGCGCTTTAGTCAGATCGCAGACCGATTCGAACCGCCGCTGGACGCAGAGATTGGCGAACGGGTGGCGGTCGAAATCAAATGCGCGGGGTACGTTCGCCGCGAGGAGTTGGCAATCGAGAAAGCGGCCAAAACCGAGAGCGTACTGATTCCTCCCGAACTAGACTACGGGTCGATTCGCGCTCTGTCGCGTGAAGCGCGCGAGAAATTCGCCAAGCAGCGTCCCCGGACGCTCGGCATGGCATCCCGCATTCCCGGAATTACACCGTCGGATGTCGCGATCGTCGCGCTGTACGTTCACAAGAACGAAGCCGCCGCCGTCTAAAACCTCCACCGTTTGAGCCAGTTTGAAATTGAAGCGTTGCTGGAACAGGCCGCGCTCGATCCCGGCATCCGTATGCGGCTTGCCCGATACGGCCAACTGGTGCTCGAGGCCGGTCGCCGGTTCAATCTGACCGGAGCGAAGTCGGACGCCCAGATCGCCGATCATCTGCTCGATAGCCTTACCGTCATTCCGTATGTCGGCGAGCCGTATGTCGACATCGGCTCCGGCGCGGGTTTTCCGGCGCTCCCGGTGGCGATCGCGACCGGCTCGGAGGTCACTTTGATCGAGGCGACGGCTAAAAAGGCTCGGTTCCTCGAATTCGCCCTTGAGGCGCTCCAAATCCCTGGCCGCGTCGTCATCGAGCGCGCGGAGGAAGCGGGGCACCGTTCGGAGTTGCGCGAGCGATTTGCCGCCGGCACGGCGCGCGGGGTCGGCAGCGCACCGACGGTCGCCGAGCTGCTCCTGCCGTTTATTGCCGTCGAGGGCGCCGCGGTTCTGCAACGGGGCCAAATCACAACCCTCGAGCAGCAGGCGCTGGAGGATGCCGCCCTCATGCTGGGAGCCGTCGTCGAAGGCGAGACCGGCCTCGAAGGCGACCGGCGGCTCGTGATCCTGCGTAAACGGCATGGGACGCCGGAGCGGTTTTCCCGCCGTGTGGGCGTTCCATCGAAACGTCCGCTCTGTGTCGCGCCCGAAAAACGTTCCCCGTGAAACAATTGCGGTAGGATTGAGGCGATGTACCGCCCATCGGCACTCGATGCCGAACTCGCGCGCGTGCTGCCGCCCGGCTCGCTCTATGCAGTCGGCGGCCGCGTGCGCGATGAAATCCGCGCACGACTCGCCGGAATCGAGGCCCCCGCAGCCGTGGATTCGGACTATGTCGTCGTCGGAGTTCCGCTGGACGCCCTTGCCGAACGGTTGGCCGCGATCGGCAGGGTGGACATCGTGGGGGCCTCCTTTGCAGTCCTGAAGGTGACCGTCGGCGGTCAAACCGTCGACGTCGCGACCCCACGGAGGGAACGCTCGACCGGCGTCGGTCACCGCGATTTTGCGGTGGAGAGTGGCCCTGAAGTGACGCTGGAGGACGACCTCGGACGGCGCGATTTCAGGATGAACATGATCGCGCGGGCGCTTCCGACGGGTGAGCTCATCGATCCCTACGCTGGGGAAGCCGACATAGGCGCGCGACGTATCGACATCGTCACGCCGGCAGCCTTCCGTGAGGATCCGCTGCGAATGCTCCGGGCCGCTCAATTCGCGGCACGCTTCGAGTACGTCGTAACGCCGGCAGTCCGTGCTGGGATGGTCGCCGCCGCGGCGCTCGTGCACAGCCTCTCCGCCGAACGCGTGCACGATGAGCTCGTTAAGCTGCTCAATGCAAATAAGCCTTCGCTCGGCTTGCTCTTGCTCGAGGAGACCGGCGTGCTCGCCGAACTCTTACCCGAGCTCGTCGAAGGGGTGGGCGTCGAGCAGAACGAGTGGCACGCCTTCGACGTCTGGCACCATGGCTTGGCGACCATGGATGCGGCGCCCGCCGGCGATCGAACGCTGCGCCTCGCGGCCTTGCTCCACGATGTCGGAAAACCGCGAACCAAGCAGGGGCCTCATTTCTATCGCCACGAGATCGTCGGAGCCGAGATGGCACGAGGCATCCTCGAACGTTTTCGATTCCCCCAAGAGATCGTTCAAACGACCGAGCACTTGGTTCGTCAGCACATGTACTCGGCTGATCCAGGCCTGACCGATGCGGGCATTCGCCGATTCATCAGGCGGGTCGGCCCACAAAATATCGAACGTTTGTTCGCTTTACGCAGCGCCGACATCCGCGGCAGCGGCCTGCCGAAACGTGACGGAGCCAATGAGGCCTTCGAGGCGCGCGTCCGAGCCGAGCTCGAACGACGGCCGGCGTTCTCGGTTCGCGAGCTTGCCGTGAACGGCAACGACGTCATCGAGGCGTTGGTGCGCCGCGGGATCGCGTCGCCGGATTTTAAGGGCGACGAACGCGTCGGCGCGGCCCTGCAGTGGTTGTTCGAGCAGGTCACCGACGAACCGCACCGTAACGAGCGCACGTTGTTGCTGCAGCTGCTCGAAACGTATCTCGGCAGCGAGCGCGGCAGCTTAGGAGAGGCGTCCTGAGTCGCGTTATCGCGCTCGTCAATCAAAAGGGCGGCGTCGGAAAGAGCACCACCGCCGTCAATCTCGGCGCGGCGCTCGCGGTATACGGCCGGCGCGTGCTGGTCGTCGATACCGATCCGCAAGGCAACGCTACGACCGGGTTAGGCATCGACAAATCGCGTCTATCGCACGATATCTACCACGTTCTGCTGCAAGAAATTCCGCTTGAGCGCGTCATCGTGCCGACTGAAGTCGAACAACTGGCGTGTGCGCCGGCGACGATCAATCTGGCCGGCGCAGACGTCGAACTGGTGGCGGCATTATCGCGTGAGACCCGTTTACGGTATGCGCTTGCGCCGGTTCTTTCGCGCTATGATTTCGTGCTGCTCGATTCACCACCGTCGCTCGGTCTCTTGACGATCAATGCGCTCACTGCCGCCGACGATTGCATCATACCGGTGCAGGCCGAATTCTACGCACTCGAGGGCCTCGCGCAGTTGACCGGCGTTATTGCGCGAGTACGCGAAGCGCTCAATCCGACGTTGCACGTCAGCGGCGTGCTCGTTACGATGTTCGACGGCCGTACGCGCCTGGCGGTCGAAGTGATCCGCGACTTAGAGCATTACTTCCCGCAGCAGATTTTCAAGACGCAAATCCCACGCAACGTTCGGCTCTCCGAGGCGCCGTCGTACGGTAAGCCTGCGATTCTCTTCGATTTGAAGAGCCGCGGCGCGCAGGCGTACCTGGCGTTGGCGCGCGAGATGCTCCAACCGGCGGAGCAAGCCGGAAGTCTGTGAGATGACGGTTCAGAAGCGCGGTCTGGGACGCGGTTTGGGCGCACTTCTGGGTGAAGGCGCGGTCCCGGTCGCAACGTCGCACGAAATCGTCCGCGAAATTCCCGTCGAGGAGATCACCCCAAATCCGTTTCAGCCACGCAAAAGCTTCGACGATGCCGCCCTCGACGAGCTGAAAACCTCGATCGGCGAGTACGGCGTACTCGTCCCGATCATCGTCCGCCGCCGGGGCGAGGGATACGAGCTCATCGCAGGTGAGCGGCGCTGGCGCGCCTGTGCCGCGCTGCGGCGCCCGACGATTCCGGCAATCGTTCGCGCCAGCGACGACCGCCAAACACTGGAATTCGCCATCGTCGAGAACCTGCAGCGCGAAGATCTAAATCCGCTTGAAGAAGCGGCCGGGTTCCAACATCTCATCGACGAGTACGACCTCACCCAAGACGAGCTCGCGCGGCGGCTCGGCAAGAGCCGTCCGGCGGTCGCGAATTCGCTTCGTCTCCTCGGTCTGACCGATGCGCTCAAGGGGATGCTCGTGGACGGTCGTCTCTCCGCGGGCCACGCTCGCGCCCTGCTAGCGGTACCGGAAGAACGACGCTTGCCGCTCGCGCGGCGCGCGATCAACGAAGGCTTAACGGTTCGGGCCCTGGAGCGGTTGGCGGGAGCGCTCGCCGCGCCGAAGCCGGTTCCGGCGGCACCTCCGCTCTCGGCCGACGAGCGCGACTTCGAAACGAGGCTGCGCGAGCGGTTCGGCACCCGAGTCACGCTCGTCCGGCAGGCTCGCGGGGGCCGGATCGAGTTTCGGTTTACCGACGACGGCGAGCTCATTCGGCTCGGCGATCTTTTGCTCGGCAACGAAGACACCGGTTGATGTCCGTTCCCGTCTCGCGCATCATCGCCGTCGCGATGGCAGGCGTGCTCTGTTTCGTGCTGCTCGTTCCGATGTCGCTGGCGCGTCACAACGTCGCGCTGGCGGTCTTCATCGCCGTGGTTTTCTTCGGATATCTCATCGCAAACATCGTGTTGTGGCAGCGCATGCGTCGCGGCGAATAGCGCTGCTGCACGGGATCTACGTGATCCTCAATGCGGGCCCGCGCGTGCTCGAGCTTGCACGCACCGCGCTCGATGCAGGAGTGCGCATCGTGCAGTACCGCGCAAAAAGCGGAATCGATGCATCCGACCTGCAGCGCCTGCGGCTCCTCACTTTCGAGCGCGACGCGTTGTTGATTCTCAACGACGACTGGCGCGCCGCGCGCGCATTCGACTGCGACGGCGTTCATCTCGGTCCGCAAGACGACGGCTTCGCGCAAGTCGGCACCGTTCGCGAAGCCTTACCGGAACATTTGATCGGTCTTTCGTGCGGCACGATTGAGGAGGTGCGTACCGCGAATGCCGCCGGCGCGGATTATCTCGGCGTCGGTTCGATCTACGCGACTTCTTCCAAGAGCGATGCCGGCGCGCCGATCGGAACCGGGGCGCTGCAGGCGCTCGTCCAAGCGAGTGCGGTGCCCGTTGCGGCAATCGGAGGAATAAGCGCCGCTGCAATTCCCGATATTCGCCGCGCCGGCGCCGCAATGGCGGCGGTGATCTCCGCGCTCTCAAGCGCGCCCGACCCGCGCCATGCGGCGCGCGAACTCGTCAACGCGTGGAACACGTGGAACGCGTAATCGTCCTCTCCGTCGGCACGACGCATCCGTGGAACGTCGCCGGGGTGGGGCGGGATCTCATCGTCGGCTGCCAACTCGGCGTCCGTGTCTTCACCGCGGTTGCGGCGGTAAGCGCGCAAGACGGCCGCGGCGTGATAGCGCTGGAATCGGTTCAGAACGACGTGCTGGCAGCGCAGCTCGCGGCGCTCCCGTGGGACTCCGCCGGCTCGGTGCGGATTGGGGCGTTGCCGACGCTCGCAGCCGTGCGCGCCGTCGCAGAACAGTTAAGGCTGCGGCCATGGCTTCCGGCTGTCGTCGATCCGGTGCTGCGCGCCAGCCGCGGAGGGGAGCTGGGCGATGCCGGCGCGGCCTTTGCCTTGCGCGACGAGCTGGCAACGCTTGGCGGTGTCGTCCTCACCCCCAACCTCGCCGAAGCGGCGTTTTTTCTCGGACGTCCCTCGGTCGACCGGGATGGGCTTGCCGACGCGGCAGCGACGCTCCAGGCTCGCGGCCCCGCCGCGGTGCTGCTCAAGGGCGGCCATCTCGACGGGGCGCCGTGCGACGCGCTTGCCACCGCAAGCGGGGTCGAACTTTTCAGCGAGCCGCGGATTGCCGGCGCGATGCACGGCACCGGCTGCACGCTCGCGATGGCGCTCGCCTGCGAGCTCGCCCGCGGAACGCCAATCGGACACGCCGTGCGCGCGGCGCGGGCCTACGTTCGCGCCCAGCTCGCAAGGCATTGAGCCGTAAGAGGTAACATTCACGCGCGAATGAATCTGAGCGCCGCGCGAAACGCGCGTGTCATGTCGGGGATGCGCCCTACCGGCGAGCTTCATCTGGGACACCTCGTCGGCGTGTTGACGCAATGGGCGAAGTACTCCGAAACTGCCGACGCCTTCTTCGAGATCGCCGACCTGCATGCGTACACGACCGACTTCGAAGACCCCGCGAAGATCCGCGGCGCGCGCAACGCGATGGTCGCCGCGTGGCTCGCAGCCGGCGTCGATCCCAAAAAATCCACGATTTTCTTGCAGTCCGGCGTTCCGGAGATCTGCGAGCTCGAGACGCTGCTCGGCATGATTACGCCGCTTTCGTGGCTCGAGCGCGTGCCGACGTACAAAGGCCAAATCGAGGCGCTGGGGCAGAAGATCGCTACGTACGGGTTTCTCGGCTATCCGCTGCTCCAGCTCTGCGACATCGCGATCTTTCGCGGCGAATACGTGCCCGTTGGGCGCGACCAGGTCGCGCATCTGGAGTTCGGACGCGAGGTCGTTCGTCGCTTTAACCACCTCTACGGCGACGATCGAGACATTTTGACGGAACCCCAACCGACGCTCTCGGATTTTCCGGAAGTTCCCGGCACCGATGGACGCAAGATGAGCAAGTCGTACGACAACGCGATTCTCATCGGCGACGACGAGGCGACGACGACGCAAAAAGTGCGCGGCATGATCACCGATCCGCAGAAGATCCGGCGCGGCGATCCCGGCCGGCCGGAGATCTGCCCGCTCTTCGCACTCTGGCGCTTCGTCAATCCGCTCAAGGTCGACGGCGTCGCCGCAGCCTGCCGCTCGGGCGCGCTCGGCTGCGTGCAAGACAAGACCGATTTCGCCGAGCAGCTCAACGAGTATCTGCGCCCGGTGCGCGAACGCTACGCCGTCTACCGCGACGATCCGACGCTCGTTGAAGGAATCGTTGCCGAAGGCACGGCACGGGCGCGCGAGATTGCGTCAGGCGTTCTTGCGGACGTCAAACACGCAATGAAGCTGACTTAGTAAGTTAAGCCGGCTGCCTTTTGACGAGGGACCGTCTGACCGAGCGCCGGAGCAGGATTGCGGGAGGCGCGAGGCAGTCGATAGGAGCGCGATAGGATGTCGCGCGACGAATGTGTCCGAGTCAAAACGGTAGCCGGCTTAAACTTCACCCCTTAAACTTCACCCCTTAAACTTCGGCAGCGTCTTCGCGATCGAGTCGAGCGCCCAGTCAACGTCTTCGACCGACGCCGCGTAGGAAAAGCGCAAATAGCCTTTGCCAGCCGCGCCGAAGGCTGAGCCCCCGCCGCAGGCGACGCCGCCCTCTTCGAGCAGGAACTTCGCAAGCGCGCGATCGTCTTGCGTGATCGTCGAGACGTTGGGAAATGCATAAAACGCGCCTTCCGGCAGCAAGCACGAGATACCGGCGATGTCGTTGAGGCCCGCGACGAGGCGATCCCGGCGCGTCCGGAAGATCTCGTTCATGCGCAGCACCGGCTCGTCGGGCCCCTCGAGAGCCGCGATTCCGGCCATCTGCACGAACGTTGCGACGCAGCTGAACGTGTTGTTGTTGAAGAGCGTCACCGTGTTCGCGAGACGCTCCGGCATCAACGCGTAGCCGAGCCGCCATCCCGTCATTGCATAGGCTTTCGAAAAGCCGTCCACGACAATCGTGCGATCGCGCATTCCGGGGAGCGATGCGATGGATAGGTATTCGCTGCCCAGATAAAAGTTGCGGCTATAGATCTCGTCGGCCAGCACGAGAAAATCGTGGCGCTCGGCAAGATCGGCGATGAATTCGAGATCGCTTTTCGTCAGCACGCCGCCGGTCGGGTTGTGCGGTGAGTTGATGACGACAACTTTGGTCTTCGACGAGACGCGGCGGGCTAGCTCGTCGAGGTCCATCCGCCAGTTGCGCGATTCCAGCAGCGGTATCGCATGAACGACGGCTTGATGATAACTCGCACACGATGCGTAGGCTGGATACGCCGGATCAAAATAAACGAACTCGTCGCCCGGATCGAGCAGTGCGCTGAGCGTATTCCAGATCACGGGCTTTGCGCCGGGTCCGACGACCACGTTTTCGGCGCCCCATTCCGGCGTCACATTGCGAAAGCGGCTGGCATATTCCGCGATTGCTCCGCGAAGCGATGGTAGGCCGCTCGACGGCGTATAGTGCGTGTGGTTGTCGTAGAGCGCGTCGACGGCGGCTTTTTTGATATGGTCGGGCGTATCGAAATCGGGCTCGCCGATCTCCATGTGCACGACGCGGCGGCCGCGCGCTTCGAGCTCGCGTGCGCGCGCAAGAATTTCAAACGCGTTCTCGGAGCCTAGCCGCGCAACCGCGGCAGCGAGCCGATCTTCGTGTACTGCGAGCATATAACCATCCTCTCTATCGCGGGACACGGCTTGACGGTGAGCGAAACGTCCCCGCGTCATGCGCCCTCTGTCGGAAGTCTTCGCGCCAGGAGCACCGACGTTGCCCGAGCGCCTAAGAACGCTCGTCGTTTCGCCCGAGCGAGAGTTGGAACCTGGAATGACGGTGCGCGCGACGTTTACGTTCCGCAATCAGGGCGGCGCGCCGGCAACCGGCGTACGCCTGCGTTTCAACATGCCCGAGGGGCTGATCTATCTAGTCGGCAGCGGGTGCCTCGACGGGAAGGAGGCCGACGACGAGCTCGGCAACTCGCCGCTGCTCTCGCGCGGGGGCGCCGATATCGGTGACGTTGCAGCAGGCGAAGAACGCCGGATTGAAATCGCTTACAGCGTCGCCGGAGCAATCGAAAACGGTACGACCGTAGAGCTGCAGGCGGCGCTCGCCTCGTTCGAGCTACCGCCCGTCGGCTCAAACGTGGTTCGTTTGGTCGTGCGCAGCAAACCGCAGTTGTGGAACGCGCTGACGCGCATTGCCATCGAAGGCGCACAGGATCCGCGCCCCGGCTCGCAGGCGCAGGTCACGATTCGAATCCATAATGCGGGACAATCCAGCGCGCACGACGTCATCGTGGTCGCACCGATTCCGGAGCACGCCTCCTACCTCGCCGGTTCGGCGCGAGTCAACGGGCGTGAGATCGAACGCGATCTCATGGCGCCGTTCGATCGCACGCACGCGCCGGTCGTGGTTCGCTCGCTGGCTGCGAACGCATCTGCCGTCGTAACCTATCGCATCGCACTCGACGCGCCGCTTCCCGACGGCGCTCAGGTCGTGGCGCGGGCACGCATCGGATCTCAGGAAACGCCGGCATTTGAATTGGAAGCCGCAGCGCTCACGGTCGTGTCGTCGCCAAACCTCAATGACGAACGTACGATGCTGCGCGCGGCGCCGTCTCACGGTGTCCGCCCGGGTCAGCGCATCACGCTCTCGCTCACCGCGCAAAACGCGGGATCGGCGACCGCCGAACGCGTGCATGCGACCGTCGAGCTTCCGGAGGCGCTGATTTTCGTGCGTGGGGCGTCCACGATCGACGATCGGCCGGTACGCGAACGGCGCAAAGAGACGATGCGCTTTTCGCTCGGATCGGTCGAGGCCGGCGAGAGCGTCACGCTGCGCGCCGACGCGATCGTCGCGGCACCGTTGCCTAACGGGACGATGCTTACGCCGGCGGCAACGCTGGAGTGGGAACCGGGGTCGCCCGATGCGCGGCGATTGGAGTGCACCGTCACGGTACACTCCGAACCCGACTTTCCACCGCGCCGTAACGGGATCGAGCGTCGCGGCGCAGCGGCCGTCCGTCCGGGCGATGCGCTTGAAGCGACCGTCTCGCTCGCAAACGACGGCAGCGCAGCCGCGAACGACGGGGTGCTGCATTTACGTCTCGAACCGGCGCTCGATGAGCTCGCCGTCTTTGACGGCGCAACGCGTCTGAGTATCGAGGGCGACACTCTGGAGCTCGGGACGCTCGACGCCTACGCGTCCCGCAAACTCACGCTGCGCGCACGCGTCGCGTCGCCGTGCAGCGACCGAACCGAGCTTCGCATTGCTGCAAGCTTGCACACGCGCGAACTCGGTGAGACGCCGCTGCGTGAAGCCTTCTGGCGCGTCGATTCTCATCCGGCGTTCCGCGCGGAGAGCTCGCGGCTCGAGCTTTCGGACGAATCGGTATTGCGCCCGAATCAACTCGCACAGATCGACGTCATCGTGACGAACGCCGGGACCGACACGGCGCATAACGTCGCGCTTCGCCTGTACGTTTCACCCGAAGCACGGCTCGAAAGCGTCGACGGCGCAACGCGTGAGAAGTCGTCGCTGATCTTCGGCGAGCTCGCGCCGGGCGCGCGGGCGCGAGCGCGCCTGGGGCTGCGTTTGTTGCGCAGTCTCGCAAAAGAGTATCCCGTCACGATCGATGCGGTGCTCACGGCCGACGCGGTGCTGCCCGTACCGCTGACGCCCTTGACGATTGCAACCGCGGCCGAGCCGGATTTTTCGGTTGGACGGCTTTCGAGCCGCCCGGAAGAAGCGGCCGAGGCTGGCGAAACGGTCGAGTGGACGCTGCAGCTGCGTAACGGCGGCGACGGCGTCGCGCATCACGTCGCGGTCACGATCGGGTTGCCCGATTCTTTGATTTACGTTCCGAACTCCACATCGGTGAATGACCTGCCGGTGCGCGATGCAGGAGCGTTGCCGCCGTTTTCGGCCGAGGGAGGCATCTCGCTGAACGAGGTCGATCCCGGCGTCGAGCCGACGATTCGCTGGCTGACCGTCGTCCATAACGCACTGCACAGCGGAACTCCGATCGTCCACGTCGCGCACGTTCGTTACGACGGAGAGCGCGACGACGAGATCGTCTCTCCGGAGATCGTCGTGCGATCCGGGCCCGTCTTCGCGACTGCAATTCCCGGGTTGCCGTTCGGTCTCGACGGTCTGCTGGGAGCTGCACCCGGCAGCGAGCCGCGCGCCATCACGGAGGATCGCTTCTTAGAGCTGCCGCCGGCGACGCCCGTCTCCGATGGCAACGGTGCGCCGTACCTCGCGCAGTTGGCGGCCGCATCGCCGCTCGCCGACGGCACCCGCACGGCGACGCTTGCGACGTTCGCGGGCGACCGGGTAACGCGTACGCTACGGTTCTTGCGCGAGGCCCGCTTCGGAGGCTTGGTCTGGCATCTCTTTGCTTTGCGCGCGTTTCTTCCCGACGCAATCGGCGACGCGCACCGCGGCGCGCTCGACGCGTTGCGCGACGTACTTCGGGAAGAGTTCGACCGGCTCTTCATCAAGCTGCGGTTGCCGCGATACACGATCGTTCCTCGCGACATCGAGACCCCGTCGCTGCGGGCCGCGATCGACCGGCTCCTCGACGAGGCCGCATCCGCGCGCGGCGTGCCGCCCGAACCGCCGATTACGTCCATCGAACTGCGCGGCAGCTTCTCGGGCGACGAGCTTCACGCACTGCGCGAACGGGTGACGTCGTCCGAACTTGCTTCGGCGCCGCCCTGGGCCGCACTCGCACGCCTGCTGCCGGACGAAACGGCACCGTATGCCGAATATCGAGGCCGGTTGATCGAACGGCTGGAGTCTTTCGCCGGCTCGGAGGCAGTGGAGTTCGTCGAGGCGCTGCAGCGCGAACAAGATAGCGCGCTGGATGGCGCGCTCGACGCGATGTGTGCCTCGTTACACGCGATCGCATAGCGCATAAGCCCGAACGTGCCCGCCTTACTCCTCTCGCTGCTCGTCGTGCTCGCGATTGCATTGGCGATCGCGCTGCGTCGACGGCGCGTTGCCGTCTACGCCCTGCCGCCCGCGGCGCCGGGGCCGGCGAATTGGCTCGCACCGGTCGGTGCGGATAGCGGCACGTTGTCGGAGGCGCAACGCTGCGATCTCATTTTCGCAGTCGCCACCCTCGAAGACGATGCATCCGAAGCGCTGCTGGCGCACGCGCTCGAAGATCCGTCGGAAGCCGTTGCGTTAGCAGCCGCACACGCGTTGACGCGACGCCGCGGTTTAGAAACGCTCGAACGCCATCTCGGCCAGTGCGCGAGCGAGCGCGCACGAGCGTTACGGCTTCTTGTGGAAATATTGGAGTAGAATTTGACGCGCGATCGGCGCAGCGACCGTTGCGCCGTAGCCGCCGCTTCGATCGACGAAGACTGCAACGGCGAACTTGGGGTGCGCGGTCGGCGCCCAGGCGATGAACCACGTCGTGTTCGGGCCGTCGCCGCCGTCGGTCTCCACGGTGCCCGTCTTGCCGGAAAAGGGCAATCCGTCAATCGCCAATCCGTAGGCCGTTCCACCCGGATCCGTCACTTTTGCCATTCCTGCGCGCACTGCAGCCAGCGCCGCCGGCGTCACGGGAACTTGACGAATGACGCGCGAGGGGAATTGCACGACGATTCGCCCATCCGGGCTGCGGATCTCGCGCACGATCTGCGGCCGGTAGAGCGTTCCGCCATTGATCACGGCCGAAGCGACGTTGACCATTTGCAGGGGCGTTGCTTGCATCGCGCCTTGGCCGATTCCCAAGAAACACGCCTCGCTCGGTTCCATTGGGACGCCGAACGCGCGCATCTCCCACGCGCTCGTCGGCCAGTTGCCCTCGTTTTCGCCGGGAAGATCGATCCCGGTCTTCGCGTTTAAGCCGAACGCGAGCGCGTACTTGCGCAGCCGCTGGTTGCCGAGCCACCATGCGAGACGAAAGAAGTAGCCGTCGCTCGACGCGGCCAGCGCGGGAATGAAGGTCGTGTTGCCGAGCCCGCCGGCGGCGATGTCGCGAGCGTAATAGCCGCCGCAATTCCAGCCGCCGGTATCGTCAACGATCTGATCGACACGTACGACGCCTTCCGTCAACGCGGCCGAACCCGTGACCATCTTGAACGTCGAGCCGGTCGGCGTCGCGGCCGCAATCGCGCGATCGAAGAGCGGCTGCGCCGGGTCGGTTAGATCGCGGGCGATGTGCTTCCAACGAACGGCGGCAAAGTCGTTCGGATCGTAGTTCGGATAGCTGGCAAGTGCGAGAATTGCACCGGTCCATGGATCCTCGGCGACGACCGCGCCCGAGAGCATTCGCCGCCCCACCGAGCGGATTCCATCGGCGAGCGCATTTTCGGCAATCTGCTGCAGCCGCCAGTCCAAGTTGGTCGACAACGTGTCGCCGGGAACCGCCGCGCGGGAACTCAGCTTGACGTTCGGCACGACCGCGCCGGTTGCGTCGACGACGACGCGCTCCCCGCCCGGCGTACCGCGGAGATAGGCATCGTACGTCTGCTCCAAGCCGTCTTTGCCGATCACGTCGTTCGGCGAGTATCCGCGATGCTTGCGCCGCTCGTACTCTTGCTGCGTGATGGCGCCGACGTAGCCAACGAGGTGCGAACCGGCCCGGCCATGCGGATAGTCCCGACTCGGCTGCACTTCGAGATCGATTCCCGGCAGATCGCCCAGCACTTCGGAGAGCCGCGCGACCGCATCGACGGGCAGGTCTTCGGCGAGGATTACGGGTCCGTACGGCTCGTTAGCCACAACGGCATCGAAGCCGTCGTAGTTGACGCCGCGATGATGGAGCAGTCGATACCACAGCGGACGCTCGTCGACGCCCAGAATGCTTGCCAACGTCTTCAGTTCGCGGCCGACGCTCGTCACTTCCGATGGGATCACGCCGACGACGAATGCGGGGCGGCTGCGCGCGATCACGGTACCGTGTCGATCGAAGATCATTCCTCGGGGCGCGGCGACGGGAATGAGCCGAATCTGATTTGCCTGCGCCTGCGCGCGATAGCGCGAGCCGTCGACCAACTGTACCTCAATGAGTCGCACGAGCAGCGCGAAGAGCGCAAAGAAAACGACCGCGCAAAAAACGACGACGCGCCAGGCCGGCAGACGCCACGGCGCCGGACGCGGTATAACCGGGCGGTTCATCGGTGCGCCGTTTCGAACCGTCGCGCGACCAGCATCGCCGCGACGATCACGACGGCGTTGAGCGCGGCCTGCAGTAATGCTTCATGAAAGTGGAGCGTGCCGAGGCCTGATGGATAACCCGAGATCGCCATCACAATCCAGAATATCAACCCGCGCACCAGCGTTGCGATCACGATAATCGTCGTCGCGAGCGGAATGGAATCGGCAAAGAACCCGCGTGACAGCCGGCTGGCGAGCAACGCGCTCAGACACGTCGCGATCATCCAGGCCGCACCGGTCTGTGCGGAGAGGGCGTCTTCGCAGAAGCCCGCGACGAGTCCGTAAACGGCCGCACGGCCCGCGCCGGCGCGCACGGCGTACCAAATGACCACGACGAGCACGAAGCTCGGCACGACGCCGCGAATCGCTAGATAGTGGACGACGGTGGCTTGAGCGAGGACGGCCGCGCAGAGCCAGGCCGCAGCAACGTACCATGCGGGCCCGACGAACGGCGCAACGTGAGGTTTAGCGGTTCGTTGCACCCGGTACGATCACGACGCGGTCGAGCGCGCCAAAGTCGACGCGCGTCTTGAGGACCGCGGTTTGATAGAGCGTGCCGTCGCCGCGCTCGATGGCGCGCACGACGCCGATCGGCACGCCGGAATGAAAAGACCGGCCCTCGCCCGTCACCACCGAATCGCCGACGTGTAGCGGCGCATCCTGCGGAATGTATTCGACGACAACGCTATTGAGATTGCCGCGCGCGATTCCCCACCACCGGCCGCGTGCGACGATTGCAGGGATCCGACTCGTATAATCGCTCGCAAGCACGACGGTGCTCGAAAACGGCCCCGCCGCGGCAACGCGACCCACGATGCCCTCGGCGCCGATCACGCCGTCGTCGCGCCGAACGCCGGCGCGAAAGCCCTTGTCGATCGTCACCGCGCGCGAATCGTTCTCGGGCGGAAAACCGATGACGCGCGCCTCGACGCCGTGATAGCGATCGACGACCGGACGCACGGCGCCTTCCGCGGCGTATTGGGCCGCCAGCTCGTGAAGACGCGCGTTTTCGGCAATCAGAGCACGATTGCGTGCGCGCAACGAAGCATTTTCGCGCTCAAGCGCCGGTAACGAAACGATCGTCGTTCCGAGCGTTCGAACGCCGCGGACCGTCGCCGCGACCCCCGCTTCACCGACGTCGAAAATCGAAGCGGCAATCGATGCGATCGGACTGACGGAACCCGCACGCTGCGCGCCGATCTGCAATAACGCCAAAAGCGCCGCGGCGATGATGATGCCGATCAGCGCTACGAGTCGACGTTCGTCTCGGTACGTAAAAATGGTGAGCCTTCATTCGGTTTCGGAAGCGCGAATCCTGACCGGCGCAGCGCCCGAATTACGCGAGCGAGCGGCAAACCCATCACCGTGTAAAAGTCGCCGTCGATTCCGGCCACCAGCGACGCGGCACGCCCCTGAATTCCGTAAGAGCCTGCCTTGTCAAGCGGCTCGCCGGTCGCGACGTATTCGGCGATCTCGTCCGGCTGTAACGCAAAAAATCGCACGCGCGTCGTCTCACGCTCCGCAATCGCTTCCGCCGCTCCGGGAACGGCGAGCGCGAAGGCGGTGTGTACCTGGTGGGTGCGCCCCGATAGCCGCCCCAGCGTACGAGCCGCCTCCTGGGCGCCGGCCGGTTTACCGAGCGCGACACCATCGAGATCCACAACGGTGTCGGCGGCGAGCACCGGTGCACCCGACGCCGCCGCGCCGTTGCAGAGTGCGAAGCGCAGCTTCTCGGCGGCGTGACGGCTTGCCAGCTCCGCGGGCGTGACGCCCGGGAGTGCCGGCTCCTCGTAGCCGCTGTGCACGACCTCGACGGCCAACCCAAGCGATCGCAGCAGATCGTATCGTCGCGGCGACGCACTCGCCAAGACGATGCGCGTCAAGAGCATCGGTCAGTTATAGATGCGGCCGCCGGTCGCGACGTAGCCGCCGGCGTGGCGTCCGCGCGGGTCGCGGTGCGTCCAATGGATCACGCCGCCCAGCGGATAGAATTCGTACTCCCCCTTGACGAGTACGTGTTGGCCGGGCTGGAGCGGGATCGAACCGGTAAAATCGGTGTTTACTTCGACCCTCACGATCACGCTGCAGCCGGAACCGAGACGCATGAGAAACCCCTCGTGCGGGCTGACCCGCCCCGGTTGGACGCCCAACGTTCGCGTCACCGTTCCGTCGGCGACGACTTCGACGCGCGAGCGCCCGGCGTCGTATGCGGAGCAAAGCGCCGGATCGTCGGCCGGTTCCGTGGCGGCACATGCCTGAAGCGACGCCGCGGCGGCGAGCACCGCCAGCGGCTTAGGCAGGCACGCCATCGCCGTGGAGGCCGTAAAGGCTATGGCTGACGATGTAATCCCAGACGGGTTCGGGCACCAAATATCGGACGCTGCGTCCTTGCGAGAGGAGGCTTCGGACGAGGCTCGCCGATTCGGGAAACTCGGGCAGGTTCAGCGTGGTGACCCGTTCGCGCAGATGTTGTGGAATCACGGAAATCACCCGCGCCAGCGCGTCGGCCCGAACCCCCGTACGCGGGGCGATCACGAAACGCTCGAGCAATTCGAGCACTTCGTCGAGCCGAACCCAGTTTGCCGTGACCAGTGAGTCGGCGCCGATGATGAACGTGAAGGCTGCCTCGGGATACTTGTCGTGCAGACGCGGGAGCAGATCGGCGGTATATCCGGTTGCGTTTTCGCGCAGATCGGAATCGTCGAGCTCGAATGCGCCGTTCGCCGCAATCGCGCCGAGGATCATTGCGCAGCGGTGAGCGGCGTCGGCCTGCGGCTTGTCGCGATAGTGTGTATTTCCGGTGGGAACGAACAGCACGCGATCGAGCCCTTCCAAC
>DASXGO010000306.1:0-3456 GCA_036489055.1 Candidatus Cybelea sp.
TTAGCTACCGCTGGCGCCTGCCGTCAAGAACTCCATCAAGAGCTCGTTGAACGCTGCCGGGTCCTCCATATTGCTCATGTGACCGACGCCCGGCATCTCAATTTTCGTCGCATCCGGTATGCCGGTCGCGAGTATGTCCGCGATGACATGGAAATCCGCCAAGTCACGTTCGCCAACGACCACGAGCGTTGGAACGCGTATCTTGGCCAAACGCGCGCGAGCCGGCGGATCGATCCCCTGGGCAAGGCTTTCGTTGAGCCAAATCCATCCCGAGTCATCGCGCACGATTTCCGCCAAAGCTGCGGCGCACGCCGGGCGTTCTCGCGCTTCCGCAAAGAGCTTATGGTTAAGCCACATCAGATTTGCAGCCTTTGCGCCGCCGGTACAACCAGCGGTTGCGATGGCATCGAGCGAAGCGTCCCAGTCGGCGTCCCAATCGTAACCATCCAGCGCCGAGTCGACGAGCACTAAGCTGCGGGTTCGCTCCTGGTAAAGCACTGCAAACTGGAGCGCGATCCGGCCGCCCATCGACAAGCCCACGACATGCGCTGCCGGCGCATCGAGGTGCTCCAGTAGCGCGCGAAGGTCGTCTGCGTGCCGAAACGGCTTGTCAGGAACAGCGGATTTTCCGAATCCGCGAACGTCGTAGCGAACGACCCGAAACCGCTCCAGTAAGGCATCGAGTTGCGCGTCCCACATTCGGTGGTTGAGGCAAAGCCCGTGAACAAGCACGACCGGAGTGCCGCTGCCCGCATCCTCGTAATAGAGCCGCGTGCCGTTAACGGCGGCGAATCCTTGCGTCACTTCCGCCCTCATGGGTTCCATTGTAGAGCATCAAATCGACCAAATCCCTTGTTTCCATGAATGGAGTTCGCGAAGACGAGCCGAAAACTTCACGATGAAACTCGGCACCCTTGCGATACTAAGTTGCGTCACTGCGTTGGCGTTTGCGACGCGAGCGGACGCGCAAACGGCTCCGTCAATGAAAGCGGTGCTAACGAGCACATTTGCCGTCCGTGATTTGAGCGGCGTCAATCTGTCGCCGGATGGCCGAACGGTGGCGTGGGATGAGGGCTTCCGCGATCCGAAAAATCTGCTGCATTCGCCTCACTACAGCGCGGTATTCATGCAAAGCACCTCAGGCGGCACGCGCACGCACGTAACCGCCGGGAATTCGCAACGGTACTATGACGAAGAGAATCCGGTTTGGTCGCCGGACGGGCACAGGCTCGCGTTTTTGTCCGACGCTCGCTCGAGCGATCAATTGCAACTCTTCGTTTGGGACGATGCAAGCCGCGTTGTGCGGCAAATCGGTCGCTTCCGCGGCGACGTTCAAAACATAACGTGGTCGCCCGACGGCAAAGCGATCGGCGCGCTCTACATTGCAGGCGCCACGCGAGCTGCAGGTGCGCTTGCTGCAGGCTCGCGCGACGTCGGCGTGATCGGCTCGAGCGTCGAAGAACAACGGCTCGCCGTTATCGACGTTCCCGGCGGCGAAATGCATTTTGCAACGCCTGCCGACACGTACGTCTATCAGTACGATTGGTCACCCGATAGCCGGCAGATCGCGATTACCTATGCCAAGGGCAACGGCGACAATAACTGGTGGATCGCTCGGCTCGCACGCGTCGACGTCGCCGGCGGTGCGATCCGGGATCTGTTCAAGCCGTCCTTTCAAATTGCGGATCCTCGCTGGTCGCCGGACGGTAGCCGGATAGCGCTCATCGGCGGGATCATGAGCGATTTCAGCTCCACCGGCGGCGACGTGTATCTCGTCGACGCGCGCAGCGGCGAATCGCGCGATCTTAGTGACGGCGCTCCTATCTCGGCGCAGTCGCTGCGATGGAATAACGAATCGAGCCTCGACCTCGTGGCACACCAGTCCGGTTCGATGCGTTTGATGCGGCTGGATATAGCGAATGCGGGCCCCTCCTCGCTCGCGCAGCTCACCGATCGCCAAGAATCGCTCTGGAGCTGGTCCAGCGCACGAGCGGGCGCCGTCGTTGCCCTGGTCCGCGCAACGTTTACCGATCCTCCGGAGATTTGGGCGGGGCCGCCCTCAGCGTTGCGCAAGATCACCGAAAGCAACGCTCACGCGAAGCTGCTCAACGGTGAAGCGCGTTCGTTGGAGTGGAAGAGCGATGAGTTCACCGCGCAGGGTTGGCTGATTTATCCGCTCCGTTTCAATCCTCGAACCACGTATCCCATGGTTACGATCGTCCACGGCGGACCCTCGGCGGAATCGGTACCCTCGTTCGGCAATCGCAACGTGAGCGCTCTTTCATCGCAGGGCTACTTCGTTTTCATGCCCAATCCGCGCGGCAGCTACGGCCGCGGTGAAGCTTTTACGCGAGCAAATATTAAGGATTTTGGCTACGGCGATTGGCGTGACGACCTCGCAGGCGTCGATGCGGCGCTGCGAGCCGCGCCCATCGATCCCAACCGGCTCGGCTTGATGGGATGGAGTTATGGCGGCTACATCGCGATGTGGGCCGAGACGCAGACGGCGCGCTTCAAAGCGATCGTCGCCGGCGCCGGCGTTTCGAATTGGCAATCGTACTACGGGCTGAACAAAATCGATGAATGGATGATTCCGTTCTTCGGCGCTTCGGTCTATCAGGATCCGGCCGTGTATGCGCGCAGCTCGCCGATCACGTACATCACCAAATCGAAGACGCCGGTGCTCATCCTGCAGGGCGAACGCGACGAAGAGGTCCCGGCGCCGCAATCGTTCGAGTTCTGGCACGCGATGGAGACGCTCGGCGTGCCTGCAAAACTGATCGTCTACGCCGACGAAGGCCACGCGATACGAAAGATCTCCGACCAAATCGACCTCTTGACCCAGACCATGAACTGGTTCAATCGCTATCTGGCGCCGGCGAACCCAACGTAGTCAATGCAGCGCGGCATCCGCGAGATTCAAACCGCGTTAATCGGTCAACGTGCTTGCCCCCGATTGGTTAGGTGGCTGCTAGATTGTGGGCCGAGCTGGTTTCACGTTTTCTTAATAGATTCGTGCTAGCGTTCCCGAGAGAAGCGCACCAACGCCACTTAAGGAGCAATATGAGCTTTACCACGTTATCACTTCGATCTCTTGTGGCCCTCGCCATCGCGGGAACGTTGGCTGCATGCGCAGGCGGTGCACCTCCGACCTCTTCGAATGCGCTTCCCTTCGGAGCATCGCACGCGCAGCCGGCGGGCGTCTCGACCGACGTCATCGCCGCAATCTGCAAATCCGATCACGGTGTATCGGTCAAGCCCTGCTCGATCCACCTCTCCTTTTCCAATCCCGAGCAGACAGTAACGACGAAAGGTCCTGCGGGCGGCAAGTTCACCTTCAACGATAAGGTATGTAAGAGCGACGGCATCGCAACAGTCTCCGGCTCGAAGAATAAGTATACCGCGGTATGGGGCAGCAAAAGCGGGTTTTGCACGACGCTCTTCACCGATAAAGCA
>DASXGO010000344.1:0-1811 GCA_036489055.1 Candidatus Cybelea sp.
GCGCGTATTCGCCCGACGCTACTTTTGCCTCAATATACTCTTCCAGTTCTTGCGGAAGCGAAATGTTTTTCGTGCCCATGGCATGATTCTACCAGCTTTGGCCTTTTTCGCCAATGACGAGGCCGAATTCGACGCCGGCGCCAACAAGCATACGCAAAGCGAGAACTTCGGATGCTGCCTCCGCGATCCGGTACCGTCAGTCGGCTAAACGCCGCATGGCTGAAGGTTGTCGAGAACCCATGGATCGATCGGACGATCGCCCTCGCCGCCGTGTTGCAGTTTGCGTGGCTTACCTACGTGCGTCTGCGGTCAGGCTTCGATCTGCCCCGTCTCATGCTTGCGCTTCAAGGTTTAATCTTCATCGGCACGATGATCGTGCGGAAGTCGCCCGCGCGAATAAGCACGAACCCTTGGATTTGGCTGCTGACGTTCGTAGAAACGTATTGGATCGTTCTGGTTTTCGCATTTCTAACCCGCGGGAGTCCTCTCGTGCCGAACTGGGTCTCGGCAACGCTCGCCACGATAGGAGCTGCCGTCATCGTTTGGGCGCGGCTTTGGCTCGGCAGAAGCATCGGACTCGTCCCGGCATTGCGCACGTTGGTGACGCATGGACCGTATCGCTTCGTGCGCCATCCGATCTACGCAGGAGGGTCGCTCGTTATGATTGCGGCCGTGTTGCGCGCGTACTCGCCGCTGAATCTCGCAATGATAGCGCTCGGAATCTTTTGGTTCGTGCTCAAGACGCTTGCGGAAGAGTCGTTCCTGATCTCGGACGCCGACTATGCGAAATACGTGCAGGAAGTGCGCTGGCGGTGGATCCCGGGCGTCGTTTAGGTGCGTTCGCTGTCGAGCGTGCGAAACGAGTGCTCCGGATAGCGTTCGCCGGCAGCGGCGCCAATGGGTACGGCGCGTTCGATTGCGACGATGTCGTCGGGTGTCAGCGACAAGTTCAGCGCACCGAGCGCTTCGGACAGACGCTTGCGCGTTCGTGCACCGACCAGCGGAACGATGTCGTCGCCGCGCGACAGCACCCACGCGATCGCTAGTTGCGCCGTCGTCACGCCTTTGGACTCCGCTAGGCGCCCTAAATTGCCGGCAAGCTCGAGATTGCGGTCAACGTTTTGGGCGCTAAAACGCGGAGCGTGAGCGCGAAAGTCATTCTGCGAAAGCGCGCGATCCTTCGTCCAATGGCCGCCGATCAAGCCGCGCGACAGCACGCCGTATGCGGTAATGCCGATGCCGAGTTCGCGCACCGCCGGCAGAATCGTCGCTTCGATGCCGCGCGACACGAGGGAATATTCGATCTGCAAATCCGCAATCGGATGAACGGCGTGAGCGCGGAGGATCGTGTCGACGCCCACTTCCGAAAGACCCGCGTAGCGAACGTATCCGGCTGCGATCGTCTCTGCAATCGCCCCGATCGTTTCTTCGATCGGCACGGCCGGGTCCAACCGCGCCGGCCGGTAGACGTCGATGTAGTCGGTGCGCAAACGGCGCAGCGAGTAGGCAAGAAAATTCTTCAACGCTGCCGGACGCGCGTCATAGCCCAGCCACGCTCCGCTCGGATCGCGCAGGCCGCCGAACTTTACGCTGAGGATCGCATCTTCGCGACGCCGGCCCGAGAGCGCCCGTGCGACGAGCATTTCGTTGTCTCCGGCGCCATAGAAATCGCCGGTATCGAGCAGGTTGATGCCGGCGTCGAGCGCTGCGTGAATCGTGGCGATGCTCTCGGCGTCGTCGGCATTGCCGTAGAGGTCCGACATGCCCATGCAGCCGAGTCCCAGTTCCGAGCTCGTGAGGCCCGCATTCCC
>DASXGO010000363.1:0-2548 GCA_036489055.1 Candidatus Cybelea sp.
TTGGAGCAATAACGAGATCGCGACCCACCAGGGTGCCGTCGACGTCGAAAGCAACGAGTTTCGGGGGCGCGTTCACCCGCCGAACCTCATGCGCGCCGTTTGCGCGTGATGCGGCAAACCGTCGAACTCCGCCAGCGTCGCGATCGAGGCGGCGTCGTTTGCCGTGCGCTCGACGGAGTTCTCGACGACGCTATAACTACGCGTGAAGTCGCTCAGCGAGAGCGTCGACGCGAAACGCGCCGACCCCGCCGTCGGTACGACGCTGCTAATCCCTGAGAGGTACTCGGACCCAATAGGCGTCATGTCGCCCACGAAGATCGCTCCCGCCGCGTAGATGCGGTCGATATAGCGCGATGGATCGCGAACCTGTAGGGAACAATACGCCGGTGCAAGCCGGTTCAGAACGTCGAGCAGCTCGTCGCGGCCGCCGACCTCGATCAGCCGGCAGTGGTCCGTGATGGCCTCGCCGACGAACTCGTTGCGCTCCACGGTACGCACGTCGAGCGTGTCGATGAGCTGACCGATCGCCTCCAAAAGCGGGCGGGATTCGGAGATCACGCCGATCCTGCTAACGCCGGGAAGCTCCGCTGCCGCTAAAAGTTCGCCCACGACGTACTCGCTATTTGCTCCGTCATCCGCGACGACGAAAAGCTCGGCCGGGCCGGCGAACGAGTCGATCCCACATCGTCCGAAGACTTGACGCTTCGCTTCGGTCGTTCGTACGCCGCCGCGACCCACGATTTTCTCGACGCGCGCGATCGAATCGGTTCCGAACGCTGCCGCGCCGATTGCCGGCGCTCCTCCGACCGCGTAGAGTTCGTCCACGGCACAGAGCGCGCAGGCATAGAGCACCGCGGGGAGCACGCCGTCGCGGCTCGGCGGTGAAAGCACGGCGATTCTTGACACGCCAGCAATTTTGGCCGGCACGACCGCCATCAAAACGGCCGCCGCGCCTTGGGTGCGCGACGCGTAGACGGCGACGGAGCGCAATGGAGCTCGCGCGAACGAGTAACGTGTTCCGTCATCTTCGACGTAGGCGACGTCCGGCTGCCGCTGACGCTGGTGAAAGCGCTCGATTCGCTCCCTTGCAAGCGCGAGCGCGGAGGCAATCTCCTTGGATACCAGCGTGCGCGCGCCGTCCATCATTGGGATTGGAACGCGAAGCTTCGAGAGATCGAAAGCCTCATCATCAAAGCGGCGCGCGTACTGCACGATCGCGGCGTCGCCTCGCTCGCGCACGTCCTCGAGAATTGCGGCGACCTCCGCAACGACGTCGTCGGGCGCCGCCCATGCGCCGTCCAGGAGCCCGGTCAACGCGCCCGGGTCGGAGGCGGCTACCACTCTCATCCGTATGCGTCCAGGGTGCCCTCACGCACGCCTTGTGGCGCAAAGATCCGCTCGAGCTCGTCGCGGACCTGCGCATCGGAAGCGATCGCGCGAGCGACGCGTTGCGAGCGGCCGCGCACGTGCATGACGACCGGAACCTCGCCAGGCCATTCGTCGATGAGACGCGCCAGGCGATCGATCTGATCGCGATCCGTCACTTCAACGTGCCAGCCGCGTACCGCGCCGCCCAGCGCCGGCGCAACGGGCGGAACGAAGACCGAAACGTCGTTCGCCGCGACCGAGAGCTCGACGCGCGGCTCGTCGCCGGGCGCCGGTCCGGGCCGCTCGCGCAGTCGCACCCGGCCCTTGACGATCAGGATCGCGTCGCTTTCGAAGAGATGATGCACTTGCGCGTAAACCTTTGAGAAGAGGACGACGTCGCACGCACCGGTCATGTCCTCGAGTTGCGCGACGAGGATCTGTTGACCCGCCTTCGTGAGCGAACGGCGTACGCTCGTCACCGTTCCCGCCAGCGTTACTGCAGAATCGTCCGCCAAATCCCGCAGCTCCTTGATCGGAGTCGCTCCCGAGCGGGCAAGCAGCGGCGCGAGCTCCGCAAGCGGATGTCCCGAAACGAAAATGCCGAGCGTCTCGCGCTCCCAAGAGAGCATCTCGCGCGTGGTCGGTGCCGCGACGCTAGGAAGCTTGGGAACGAAGGTCGGCGTCTCTGCGCTGGATTCGCCGAAGAGCGATACTTGCCCAAGCTCGGCGTCACGCGTCATCCGGGCGGCGAGTTCGAGCGCAGTGTCGAGCGCGGCTAGTTTCTGCGCGCGGTTTCCGTCGAGGCCGTCGAGCGCGCCGCACTTGATCAACGCTTCAAAGACGCGCCGATTGACGAGCTTCGCATCGATGCGCCTTGCAAAGTCGAAGAGATCGGCGAACCGGCCATCGCGCTCGCGCGTTTCGATCACAACGCGAACCGCCGCCTCGCCAACGCCCTTGATCGCGGCTAAGCCGAACCGAATCGCAGCGTCGACGACCGCGAAATCGGTCAGCGATTCGTTCACGTCGGGCGGGAGAACCTCGATACCGATCTTTCGAGCCTCCTCGATGTACTCGACCAGCTTCTCGGTCTTGTCCTTCACCGACGTCATCAGCGCGGCGAGATATGGCAGCGGGTGCTTCGCTTTCAGGTAGGCCGTCTGATAGGCAATCCACGCAT
>DASXGO010000384.1:0-1545 GCA_036489055.1 Candidatus Cybelea sp.
CACGAGCTCGGGTTTCAGGGGAGAGGCATTTTCGAGACCTTCAAAGACCCGCACCGGACGCAGATTCGCATAAAGCTCGTAATCGCGGCGCAGCATGAAGAGAGCGTACTCGGGACGTTCCGGCAACGGTTTTCCGTCGTATTGGGGAAGGCCGACGCTGCCGAAAAGAATCGCAGCGCTCGCACCGCAGAGTGCACGCGTTTGCGGCGGAAGCGCGGGGAGCCCCTGGGCAAGTGCGGCGCCCCCGACGTCGGACTCGATGCACTCGAGGTCCGGCCGCACGCGCCCGAGCACGCGAACCGCCGCGCGCGTTACCTCGGGACCGATACCATCCCCGGGCAGAACGGCGACGATCAATTAATAGACGGTGATGCGGGTTGTGTCGTCTTTTTTCGGGGTTTCTTTCACCGGTTCGGGTTCCGGCACGACGTTTTGCGCCGGCGCGCCGGGCGGCTCGCCGTTGGCTTTAGCGCCGTCGCCGCGTTCCAGCAGCGCCAAGTGGGTCATCAGTAGACTGCGCAGCTCGCTGCGCGCCTTTTCGGCCGCTTCTACTGCGCGCTGGTGTTCGCGCCGGACGTCCGCGATGGCATCGTTGTATCCCGCAATTTCACGCTCCCCGGCTAGACGCGCCCGCTCGCGGATCAAGTCGGCCTCTTTGTGGGCCGACGCTTTGACCTCATCGGCGGTACGTTGCGCGAGCACGAGCGTGTTTTGCAGCGACTCCTCCATCGCCTTGAAGTGGCTGATGCGCTCCTTGAGATCGGCTATCTCCGCCTCCAACGCGGCGCGCTGCTGCGCCTCATCCTCCAGCGTCTCGATAACCTCGTCGAGAAAGCCGTCGACGTCCCCGCGATCGTATCCCTGAAGCGCCTTCTTGAAGGACTTGTGCTGTATGTCGACCGGAGTAATTTTGTTCATTCTCGCTTCCTACGTTCGGTTCGCCATGAAATCGAAGGTGCCGTCCGCCATCATCGAATCGCGCAGGCCCGCGGCATTCACCACCACGCCGGCCGGGACGACCAAATAGATCGACTCTGCCAGCTTCTGAATCTTTCCGTCGATAGTGTACGCCACGCCGGAAGTGAAGTCGACGACGCGCTGCAGCAGCGTTCGGTCCGCGTTCTGCAAGTTGACGATCACGACTTGACGGTTTCGAAGCGAGTCGGCAATTTCGACGACGTCTTGATAACTACGCGGCGAGAAAACGCTTACCTGATTGCCGCCGCGCCGGCCCGCAGCCGAAAGCGGTACGACGCGTGCCGATCCGCTCTCCTCGTCGTAAAACTCTTCCTCATCGTCGCGGATCGAAAAGAACGATCCGATCTTGCTGAACACACTCATCGCGCAACCTCCTTTGCCGCACGAGGACCGAAGAGCGCTTCGCCGATGCGCAACATCGTGGAACCCGCCCGCAACGCTTCACGCCAATCTCCCGACATGCCGACGGAGAGCGTACTTCCACCTATACGTGCAAACGTCTTGGCTGCCAGCTCGAACGCGCGCAAGATTTCATCGCGATCCAAGGTAAGCGGTCCGATCGCCATC
>DASXGO010000386.1:0-1740 GCA_036489055.1 Candidatus Cybelea sp.
TATCTTTTGCTCTTTGCGAAGGCCGTACCCGCAAGCCGAGGGAATCGAAGCGAAGTTATGGAGACGATCGACCTCATCAATTTACGCAACTTCTCGCGCCGGACGGGCCAGCAGACGCACCCCGAGCTTTTGGATGCGCGGCCGCTCGAACACGTCAATCGCATCGAAATCGATGAAGAGCACATCACCATCGAGTTCAACGAGAAGACAACGCGGTTTTACAACACTAGCGAGATCACACGAAGCGAGTGGGTTTACAAATATAACGACGACCCGGCATTCGTGAACGCCGTCCGCGGCGTCATCGAGCTCGCCCGCAAGCACCTCAAAGAGATGCCCGAAAACATCGCCTGCCCTCCCGGGTGCGCCGAATGCTGCAGCGGTTACGAGCCGTTCGTGAGCAAGGCGGACGTGCAGCGTATCGCCGACCATCTCGGTTTGACGTACGCGGAGACGATGGAACGATACGTGGTCGCGCGGCCATCCGCCGACGGTTACCACGAAGGCTGGCTGCGTAAGATCGGCGACGACATCGCGGACCAGTGCGTCTTCCTGATGGGATCGCGCAGCGGGCGCTACTACTGTGGCATCTATCCGGCGCGCCCGAACGACTGTCGCGATTTCACGCCGATCGGCTGCGACGACGTCGACGAATCGCTGCCCCGGAAATCATCGTTCAAAGTCGGACCGGCGTTTGCGCCGAAGCGGCGCAACCGCGCTCGTAACGGGCGGCGCCGTTGAGCGGCGTCCTGCTCGCCGCCGCTCTCGCGCTCTCGCTCTATCAAGGCTTGCATTGGCGATTCGTCGGGCCGATGCGCGGCGGCCGCACCGTCGCGCTCGCAGGCGTGCCGAATCAGCCGAACCTCTTCTACATCGGCGCGGTCAACGGCGGAGTCTGGAAGAGCGCTAATGCCGGCCGGACGTGGGTGCCGATCTTCGACCAAGAGCCGACCGGCTCGATCGGCGCGCTCGCAGTTTCGCCGAGCGATCCGCGCATCGTTTACGCCGGCAGCGGCGAGGGATTGCAGCGGCCCGACCTCGCGGTCGGGGACGGCATTTACAAATCGACCGACGGCGGCGCGACGTGGACGCATCTGGGCTTGCGCGACGGCCAGCAGATCGCGTCGATGGCAATCGATCCGGCGAATCCCAATCGGCTCTTCGTCGCCGTGCTCGGACATCCGTACGGCCCGAATGAAGAACGCGGGATCTATCGCACGCTCGACGGCGGGGCCACGTTCCAGCGCGTACTCTACGAAAACGAAAACGTTGGCGCTTTCAACGTCGCGCTCGATCCGCAGAACTCAAACGTCGTGTATGCGACGCTTTGGGCGGCGCGCCAGGCGCCGTGGGAGATCGGCGCTTCGTTTGAAATCCCCGGCAGCGGGATCTTCAAATCTACCGACGGCGGAACGACGTGGACGCAGCTGCGCGACGGATTGCCGCCGCAGATCGGACGGTCGGCCGTTGCCGTCGCACCGAGTAATCCGAAGGTGGTTTACGCCTACGCCGACGTCAAAGCGAAAAGCGACGAGACCGGCGCACTCTATCGCAGCGACGACGCGGGAGCGCATTTCGCGCGCGTCAACAACTCCGACGAGATCGCGCAGCGTGGCGACGACCTCGTCACGCTCGCCGTCGATCCGCGCGACGCGCAGACCGTTTACCTGACCAACACGTCGACGTATCGCTCCACGGACGGCGGCAAAACCCTGATCGCCATCAAAGGCGCGCCGGGCG
>DASXGO010000397.1:0-2508 GCA_036489055.1 Candidatus Cybelea sp.
TCGAGAATCAGCAGACTCGGCTCGTGAATCAGTGCCCGCGCGAGCGAGAGCCGCCGCTTTTGACCGCCCGATATCTTCGTATACTCCAGATGCGCCTGCGCGGTCAAACCGAATCGCTCGAGCAGCATGTCGGCGCGTTCCATGACGGCGTGGCCGCGCAATCCATAATACCCCGCGGCGAAGATGAGCACGTCTCGCAACGAGAGATAACGATCGAAATTGTACTCTTGCGGTGAAAGCCCGATCAGACGCCGCGCACTGCGCCAGTCGCGCTCGTTATCGTGCCCGAAGATCCGGATCGTACCGGCGCTCTTGCGAGCCAACCCGACGATCGCGTTGATCGTCGTGGTTTTTCCGGCTCCGTTGGGGCCGAGAAAACCGAAGAACTCGCCGGCACCAACCTTTAGCGAGACACCATCAACCGCCGTGAAACGCCCATAACGCTTCACGAGCCCGTCGATTTCGACCGCCGGAACGGTTGGCGCTATGGAATTAAACTCTTTAATTGCTTGTACCGGTGACGACGCAGAGTGGCGATGAGATCCGCACTCCCCGGAATCCCGCAATCCGCCAATTGGGTTGCAACGCGCTTCACGTCAAACGGTACCCGCCGATGCTTGACTTCCCACCCACCGTCGCGCTCGGTAAAAATCGCATAGCAAGCGCGGGCGTCGCCGTCCTTGGGCAAGCCTGCCGACGAGACGTTCACCAGCAGCTTGCCGCGCCAGTACCGAACGTACGGAATGTGGAGATGCCCAAATGCGATCGCGGTGGCGCGCTCCTCGCCGATTATGCTCTGCAGATCCGAATCGGCGGCATCGGGCCAAATATGTTCGTCGTCCTTACGCGGGCTCGCGTGAACGATCAGCAGCTGATTCTCGTCCTCGCCGATGCGAAGCGCAAACGGAAGCTCTTTGATCCATCCGAGCCAGCGTTCGCCGAGCTCGCGGCGAGTCCACGCGATCTGAGCGGCTTCCGCCGCCTCGAATCCTTCAGTCTCGTCATAGAGATACCGATCCGTATTGCCGCGGATGCACGACCCACCGATTTCGTCGAGCCGCTGGAGCACTTTCTTGGGCTTCGGTCCGCCGACGCAGAGATCTCCCGCGACGACAACCGCATCTGCGCCGCCCTGCGCTTCCAAATCGGCCAGACACGCGTCCAGGCCTAAAAGATTACCATGAATATCCGAGAGGACGCCGATGCGCATCCGCTCACTCGCGCCGAAGGGCGAGCGTCAACATCGACGGCGTGAGGCCGAGTTTGGTGAATTCGTAAAGATCGATCGCTTCGACCGTAATACCCGCGCTGCGCATCGCCGCGAGCGCCGTACGGAAACGAATCTCGGCAACGACATGCCCGTCGTCGATGGGCAGAACCCCCGCGGCTTGTTCCTCGCCGAGCGCGACGACGATTCTCTTAAAGCCGTTAAAGGCTTCGTGGTCGACCTTGTCCGCGCCGAGCACGACCGTGTCGCTCGCAGCCGCACCGGCCACCGCGCGCAGCGCCGGTACCCCGTCGGCTAGTTTCACTTCGACGACTCGATAGCCGTGCGCGCGCGCCAGTTCTGCGAAGCCCTTGCGTCCAAGGTCGTTTCCGCGAGGTCCAAGCCCGACGAAAGCCGTGCTTCCGACCAGCAGCACGTCGTTGCCGTCGAGCAGCGCAGGTGCGGCAACGTGGCCGGCAATCGGAACGTCGAGGTTTGTGAACTCCGCTTCCATCCGGTCGACCTCGCCTCGCCGAGAAAGCGAGGTGAGGCGCATGAGCGCTGCGCCGTCTTGAAAAACGACGGCCGCGTCGCCGGCGGCGATTTCGTACGGATCGGTTCCGCACGAATCGATCGCCGTCGTCTCGACGCCGAAGTACTCGAGCCTCTTGCGAAGCACGCCGTGCTGCTCGACGGCGCGTTCATATACGGCGCCGGGTTCTCCGATGAGCGGTGCGGCTTGCTCGATCGCACGCGACGGCAGCACGAAGAGCGCGCGCCGCAGGTGGCCGGTCGGCGTGGCAATGAGGCGAGGGCCATACTCGACGCGATGTGCGCTCATCGTGCCTGATACGGTTCCGGCGCGGGAGCGTCGGTGAAGAAGGGTGCGAAGTCGGAAGCGAGCAGATCGTTGAGCGTCAGCGGATCCAGTCCGAAAATTTCCTCCTCCGTCTTGAGCACGCCCGCCATGCTCAGATGCGTTTGGCCGACGTAACCCCGGCGCGCGAGGGGCGAAACGACGAGAGCGAATGTGCGCAGCGCATTGACGTGATCGTTGGAGCCGGCGCCGTCGGGCACGACAAAGATCGCGGTCGAGCTCCAATGTGGCGTGTGAGAAATGAAATCGACGATCTTACCGAGCGCGTGATCCGCGCCGGCTGCGCCGGCCCGGCCATTTTCGCCGCGGAGCGAGAGGTAGGTAAAGCTGGGCATTCTGTCGGTTGCGACGTAACGCTGCATATCGCGAAGGAATTCATCGGCGCGCTGCTCGTCGGTCATCGCCGGGTCCGAATAGCTCAGGT
>DASXGO010000422.1:0-3339 GCA_036489055.1 Candidatus Cybelea sp.
GTTCAAGCCGAAGGCTGCGCGCCGATCGTGACCGCCTTTCGACGCGGTGCAGAGAGCGCGACGCGCGTCGAAAACGCGACAACGCGCCTGTGGGGCCTGCGCGTTCCGGGCGGAATCGGCGACCGCCTCTCGCTGCGTGCCGTCCGAGAATCCGGCGGCACCGCGCTGACGGTCAACGATGAGGAGGCCGAAGCTGCGGCGCGCACGCTGCAGCGGTCCGAAGGGATCGATGCGACCGTGGAAGGCGGCGCGACTCTGGCGGCGTTGCGGATCCTGCGCGACCGTAACGCCACACTTGCAGAGCCAATCGTCCTCTTTAACACCGGGTCGTCGCTGAAATACGCGCCGGCGCGTTGAATTAGCGCGCCATGCAGATCGCAACGTTCAAAGCCGATCGCGAGCTTCGACGCGCTGCGTGCCGAGCTAAAGAACGGCGCGCTCCCGGCAACGTGGAGCGCGCAATGGGTAAAGGGCGACTTTTAGCGATTTAGACGTAGTCGCGTAACGTTACCTTGACGGTGCGCTGCGCGCCGCTTTTGTCAGCGAGGGTAAGCGTCACGACGCTCCCCGCCGGCTGTGCGAAGAGACCGCGAATATCGCCCAGCATCATCGTGCTCGCCGGCGTTCCGTTGACCGCGACGATCACGTCGCCGCGTGCGATCCCGGCATCTGCCGCGGGCGTGCCCGGCCGCGCGTCGATCACGAGGACGCTGCCGGCGCGTTTGACGAGAAATAAGCCCGAGCGCTCGTAGGCATCCGGTTCGTTGAAAGCAGCGTTCGGTACCAGCGTCATCGTGGCGTTGTAATAATCGAACGTTACGGTGAAGCGCCGGAGCAAGTTTCCGCCGATATTAGCTCCGACGAAGGGCGCCGAAAGTGCGCCGGCTTTCTGTACCGAGTAATCCGCCACGAGATCGGTGAGCGTGAGATCGCCGATGCCGATTCTCTGAACGCGTCCAAGCTTGCCCACCGACGGTCCGCCGAAGCCGAATCCCGTAACGCCGGGAGCAGTCGTCGTTGCCGGAACGATCTGCGGATGGTCGGCGAGGAACGGCGTCATGAAGCTGATCGTGTCACGCGCACCGGTATCAATCGTGCATTCGGCCGGAATGGCATCGATCGTGCATGCGATTTGCGGCTGCGTGCCATAGAAGACGAACGGAACGACGTGGCCGCCCGCAGGGGGCGTTGCCGCGCCCGGCATGCTCAGAACGACTTGGCGATTCGCGTAATCGAACGTTGTGACGTAGCGTGAGAGCACTTCCCAGCCGATGAGACCGTCGACCGGACGGCCTGCCGAAACGCCGAATCCCGTGCGCGTCGGCGCAACAGCGAAGTTTTGATCTTTGAGCACCGCATCGCCGACTTGGAGCGTGGCGACGTGCGCGAAACTCAAACTCTCCGTCTGCGACCCGACGCCGCTCCCGTTCGCCGATCCGCTGCCGAATGCGCCGATCTCCTTGGCGACCTCGGGATCGACCACATTGGAGCCGCCGCTATCAAAGATGAAATGATAGGGGCCTTTACCGTCGAGCATGACGTCCAGATAAACGTGATTCTCACCCAACGTGATTGGAATCGTCGTGGACGTTTTGCCGCCGAGTATCGAAAAATCCGTCGGTTGCGTTTGCGGCCGCGCCAACGCGGTCTCGGCGTCGGCGGGATTGATGTTCACTTTCTCGACCGTGATGTCGGAGTTGTTGCCGTCGCTCGAGTCGACATGGACCGTGTGCGCGATCCTGAGACCGCCGGTGGAGCGGTACTCGGAGAAGACGATCGTCGACGTCGTGAAACCGTTGATGAAATCGCCGCGCGCCGGCAGATGCGTGACACGGTCGAACCAGAGGACGAAGGGAACTTTAGAGCCGGGCGGCGTGATTCGCAAGCCGTCATACGCTTTGCCCGCAACGGTTTTGGTGCCGAGCCACGCGACATCGGCTCCTCCGGCGTTCGGCCGCCAGAGCCCGTAACTCTCGAGATATGCCTGGTTCAGCTCGGCGGCGCGCTCGCTATCGCCACCTTGATTCCAAACAAGGTGCGTGTCGTCGCCGGTCCATTCGAGTCGACCGTCGTAGCCGTCGAGCGCGACCAGCGGCGCCAAATTCGTAGTCTCTGCAAAACGGCCATCCCGCACGTCGACGTACTGGACGACGGTGCCGTGCAGGCCGACCGCCGATATTCGCTCGTCGAAGCGAATCGTCGAAATCGACGCAAGCGCGGACGCCCCGAACGCTTTTCCAGAGGCCGCGATCAACTGCGCGACGCGGGGATCGGACTGGGCGAACGACGGGGAGGCCGCCAAACTAGCCGTTAAGGCCAGTGCGGCCGCGACAAAACGCAACAGCTTCATGGCCTCTCCTACGGCTGAGCGGTCGCCGTTGTTTCAGCGGGAAGCATTCGGCCACTCGGCCAAACCAAGCAGGCAAAGGGGGCGCATATATGGCACAGCCTCGACTTACCGAATATTTGCTGAAAATCGCGACCGACACCAACGAGCTCGACAAATTTAGAAAGCTTCGGGCAACGCCCCATGGGCACGCCGAACTCATCAGCTATCTGACTCAACAGCCCTTCCCTGGTTTAACGAAGGAACAGGCGGACGTGCTTGATGGGCACGATTCTCATGCCGTCGTGACCGAGGTCCTTGAGGAGCTCAATCGGTTCAGCTCGCGCTCGAAAGAATATTCCTTTTACGGAGTTCCCGTCACAATTGTTTGCGAGGTCAATAGCGTTCAACAACATCAGCACACCTTCGATGAACTTTAGCGGGTCGCTCGCGGTAGTCGGAATCGGCATCCGCTCGCCCGGTCACACGACCCTGGAAGCTGTATCGCGGATCGAATCCGCCGACAAAGTGTTTTGCCTAGTACCGAGCCCCTTAGCCGAATACTGGCTTCGGGGACTGAACGCAGAGACCGAGTCGCTGTCGAGTCTTTACGCCGTAGGCAAGAAGCGGAGCAAGACGTACCGCGAGGTCGTCGAGCGCATTACGAGCGCCGTCCGAACGGGGCAGCGCGTTTGTGCCGTATCGTACGGACATCCAGGCGTCGCTGCTGACCCGTTTCACGAGAGCATTCGGCAACTCCGCGCAGAAGGTTTTTCTGCCGAGATGCTGCCCGCGGTCTCGTCGGAAGATGCTCTCTTTTCCGATCTCGGAGTTGACCCAATAAATAGAGGTTGCCTCAGCTACGAGGCGACCGATTTTGTGCTGTGCCGTCGCTCAATGGATCCCGCTGCTAACTTGATTCTTTGGCAAATAGGGGTGATCTGCGAATGGGGATACAAGCCGCAAACGACGGCGTGGAATCAGGACGGCCTCGTCGTTCTTACGGAACGCTT
>DASXGO010000436.1:0-7873 GCA_036489055.1 Candidatus Cybelea sp.
GGCCCGGCCTTTTCGATTCCCAAAGCGCTCGAGGGCGGCGGGGTTTCCGCCGGCGATTTGGCGGTGATGGAGATCAACGAGGCTTTCGCGCCGCAGGTGATTGCCTGTCTGCGTGAGATGGGTACTTCGACAGGCTCAGTAGATGGCGCGAAGCTGAACCCGCACGGCGGTGCAATCGCACTGGGACATCCGCTTGGCGCATCGGGCGCCCGGCTCGCGCTAACAACGCTACATGGCTTGCGCGAGCGCGGCGGCGGATACGGCATTGCGTCCGCGTGCATCGGAGGAGGGCAAGGCATCGCGGCGCTCTTTCGCGTGGAATAGAGTATGGGACGCGCTCGCGGTCGTCGCGATCGCGTTTGTACTTTGGAAAATCTTCGTGGCGCCGCGTTGGTTCGGCGCTCCAGGCGCGCACCCCGCACCGCACGCGGTCTACGACCGGCTTGACGGCAACACGTTCCGGATTGCCGACCAGCGCGGACACGTCGTCTTCTTGGATTTCTATGCGAGTTGGTGCGAGCCGTGCAAGGTCGAGCTGCCGCTGGTGGAGCGTTGGCGCAATACCCATCCGAATGCAGTCGTCGTCCCGGTTGACGTCGGCGAACCGCGAAGGGTTGCCGCCGATTTTGCACGGCGTTACGCGCTTCGCGACGTCGCGCTCGATCCGAAGGTCAGCGCGCGCTCGCTTTTCGGCGTTGAAGGATTTCCAACAGTTGTGGTTATCGATTCACGTGGTGACGTCCGTGCCAAGTGGGAAGGGCTCAATCCGGCCATCGGGCTGGCGCTCTCCCACGCGCAAGCGTCGCTGTAGGCGGCGAGCCCGATGAAAACCGCACGAAACTGGACGAGTATCGTGGGGACGCTCATGCTTGCCGCGTGCGCGATCCGTGGGGAATCGTCGCTGCCGTACATGCAAAGCACCGCCGCATTGAAGTCGCTCGGCGCGACCGGCGCCGGCAAAATCAGCCACATTATCTACATCGTTCAGGAGAATCGCAGCTTCGATAATCTCTTCCAGGGCTATCCTGGTGCCGACACCGTCTCCTCCGGAAAAATTTCGACCGGCCGCACGGTGAAGCTCAAGCCGGTAGGCCTGGCGGCCTTTTACGACATCGATCACTCGGCCGGCGCGATGTTCGAGGCATGCGACGGCACGGGAAAGCTTCCCGGAACGCATTGCCGGATGGACGGCTTCAATTTGGAACAGAGTAGCCCCGGTGCGCCCAAGCGGGTCAAATATCCGCAGTACGTTTACGTGCCGCAGGATCAGTCCCGCCCGTATTTCGCGATGGCGCACGAGGGCGTTTTGGCCGACGACATGTTTCAATCCCAACTCGATGAAAGCTTCGTTGCCCATCAATACGTCATCGCGGCGCAAGCCGCTTCGAGCGTCAACATCCCGTACGGTGCGTGGGGATGTACCGGTTCCGGAAGTCAAGTCAAAATGATTACCAAGGACCGCGAGATCAACGGCTCCCAATCGCCGTGTTTCGATTATCAAACGCTCGGCGACGAGCTCGACAATGCGGGTCTGTCGTGGCGCTTTTACGCGAGCGCGTACGGCAGCCGCTCGAGCGGAGCGGGCGCCGTCTGGTCCAGCTACCAGGCCGTCAGTCACATCTACTACGGCCCCGATTGGAGCAAGGACGTCATATCGCCTAACTGGACGTTCATCACGGATGTTCGCGCCGGAAAGTTGGCAAAGTTCACGTGGATCACGCCCATTTGCAGCGACTCCGACCACGTCAATTGCCCCGGCGGCCACGGGCCGTCGTGGGTTGCGGCGTTGGTCAATACCGTCGGCAAAAGCAAGTTTTGGAATTCGACGGCGATTTTTATCCAGTGGGACGATTGGGGCGGACTCTACGATCACGTGCCGCCGCCGTACGAAGGTGCCGACGGGCTAGGCTTCCGGGTGCCGCTGATCGTTCTTTCGCCGTACGCAAAGCACGATTACGTTTCGCACGTCCAATACGAAACGGCGAGCGTACTGCGGTTCGCGGAGGATCTCTTCGGTCTACCTCAGCTTGCCGCGGCCGACCGCCGTGCGACCTCGCCCGCAGCGGATTGCTTCGACTTTTCCGGGAGTCCCCGCGCATTTAAGCCGATCAAGGCTCCGTTGCCGCCGAGCTTTTTCATGCATCGGCACTCGGAGGATTATTTCGCGCCCGACTACGAGTAGCCGAAGGTTAACGGCCCTTCCAAACCGGCTTGCGCTTTTCGAGAAAGGCGCCGGTGCCTTCTTTGATGTCTTCAGTATCGACGAGCAATCCAAACTCGAGGGCCTCGAGCTCGAGCGCGTCGTCGATAGGAAGGCCGGCGCCGTTGTTAATGACTCGTTTGCAGGCGGCGACCGCGAGCGGAGCTTTTGAAGCGATCGTCGTCGCCAGGCGTTTAGCCGCCGTCATCAGCTCGCCGGCCGGCACGACGCGTTCGATCAGTCCGACACGCGCGGCTTCCGTAGCGTCGATCATGTCGCCGCTCAAGCAGAGAAAAGTCGCGTAGCCTTTGCCGACGCGCCGCGTCGTCCGCGCGGTTCCGCCGTAGCCGGGGATCAACCCGAGATTGACTTCAGGTTGGCCGAACTTCGCGTTCTCGCTAGCGATGATGATGTCGCCGGCCATGGCGATTTCGCAACCGCCGCCAAGCGCAAAACCGTTTACAGCCATGATGACGGGCTTGCTCATGCGCTCTATTTGCCGGGTGAGGGCTTGTCCGCTGCGCGACTGCGCGGCGCCATCGCTCGCCGAAGCAAGCGCGTTGAGCTCGGTAATGTCGGCGCCCGCCGCAAACGCTCTCTCCCCGGCTCCCGTCACGATGACGGCACGCACGTTTTCGTCGGCTTCCATGTCGGCGAGTGCGGTAGAGAGTTCTTTGAGCAGCTGCACGCGCAATGCGTTGAGGACGTTTGGACGGTTTAACGTAATAACCGCGATCGGCGCTTCGACGGAGACCAAGATATCTTCAAACGACATAAACGCAACCTTATGGTTTGATAAAGGGGCAGGTTCCTTCATTCCGTTGCGGGGAATGGCGCTTTGTCCTATACTGGGAGCGAATTTTGCGGGAGGTGCCAATGGCGGTTCGAACGGCGTATCATGAGGCTCTGGAGGCCACACGGCTCGACGTCGTGCGTCTCGGGGCGCTCGTGGGCGATGCGATTCGAGTTTCGGTCGATGCGCTCGAAAAACGCGACGCATCGGCGGGAGCGCGGGTCCTCGCGGGTGATGACGTCGTCGACGATCTGCGGCGCCGGATCGACGCGCACTGCATCGAGCTTATCTGGCGTCAGCAGCCGGTCGCCGGCGAGTTGCGCGAAATCGCGGCGATGCTCGAAATCGCAACCGACCTAGAACGCGTCGGCGATTATGCCGTCGACATATCGAAAAATGCCATCAAACTCTCCGATCATCCGATGCGTCCGCAGCGTGTCGAGATCGATCGCATCGCGAGCGTCGCACACGCCATGCTGCTCGACGCAATGCGGGCTTATACGGAGCGCGATGCCCGATTGGCAAGCGACGTGATCGATCGAGATGACGAAGTGGATAAACTCTACAAGCGCAGCATCAAACTATTGCAAGAGGAGATGCGCTCCGATCCGGAGATCATCCGCTCCGGCACGCGGTACCTCTTCGTGTTGGCCTCGCTCGAGCGCGTAGGCGACCGCGCCGGCAACATCGCTTGGCATACGAAGGACATGATCGGCGCCGAGTGAGCACCCCGCTCCCGCGCTCCGACTTTGCCGTTACTCGGCGCTACGTCTACCTGAATCACGCTTCGGCCGGTCCGTTGCCGCTCTCGTCGGTGTCGGCCATCGGCGAGTTCCTGCGCGCGCATGCGGAAGAAGGCGTCCGCGGTACTTTTCCGCACGACTGCGCGATGCCGGAGTACCGCGAGCGCATTGGGCGCTTCATCGGCGTTGATGGAGAGCGGATCGCCATCGTGCCCAACACGAGCGCGGCGGCGAGCATCGTCGCATCGGGCTTCGACTGGGAGACCGGCGACGAAGCGCTTTTGTGCGATAACGAGTTTCCCGCAAATGCGGTCCCGTGGATCGCGTTGCGCGCGCGCGGCGTCAACGTGCGCCTCCTCGAAACGGAGCACGAACGGTTGACGCCCGACGTTTTACGGCGTTCGCTTACGCCGCGCACGCGGCTCGTCGCGGTCTCTTGGGTTTCGTACGCCGATGGGTATCGCCACGATCTCGCCGGGCTCGCGCAGGTGGCGCATGAGGCAGGCGCGCTCCTGTGCGTCGATGCGATGCAGGCACTGGGCGCGTTCCCTCTCGACGCATCCGAGGCGGGGGTCGATGCCGTCTACGCCGGGGCGGCGAAATGGCTGCTCGGACTGCACGGCGTTGCGTTGCTCTATCTCGGGGAGCGCCTCGACGCGCACGTGCAACTTAAGAATCCCGGGTGGCGTTCGGTGGAGGACATGTGGGATTTTCACAACTACGCGCAACCGTTGTCGCGCGCCGCGATGCGCTTCGAATCGGGGACGCCGAATCTCGCCGGGACGCTTTCATTGGTCTGTGCCATCGATCTCTTCGAGCGAAGCGGGAAGGAACGAATCGCCCAGCACATCCTCGCCCTGACCGATCGCCTTTGCGACGGCTTGCAGCGGTTGGGAGCGCAGGTCCATTCGCACCGCGGCAAGCGCGTTTCGTCGGGCATCGTTACGTTTGAGTTCCCGGGACGCAATAGCATCGCGCTCGGTCGAGCCCTCGAGGAGGCCGGAATCCTCACGACGTATCGCGCCGGCGTGATCCGCGTCTCGCCCCACGGGTATAACACGGTTTCGGAGATCGATGCCTTGTTGCAAACCTTAACCGAACTCGCGCGAAAACCGGTGCCGGCATAATGCCGATAGTGCACGCGTTGCTGCTGGCAGCCGTCGCGGCGAATTCCGCGTTCCCCGCACCGGCCACATACCGCTATGCCGCGACGCTGGGCGGGCAGCCCGTCGGCGAATGGTCGGCGACGGTGCAAGCCGGCTCCGCCGACACTGAAGTCGACGAAAACTCGTCGGCAATGGTCGCCGGAATGCAGCTTGCGGCCACCGCCTCACTGGTGCTGGCGAGCGACTTGTCGCCGGTGAGATATGAGGGAAGTTACCACATGCCGGGGCAGAACCCGAGCGTTACGGTAACCGTTGCGGGAGGAAGCGCGACGGTCAATAGCACGTTGACGAATCAGACCCAGCGAGTGGAACTTCTGCCGAGTACGCAGCATTTCGTCGTCGTCGAACCGGGGTTGTTGGCGGGACTCTTCGTCTTGCCCGCCCAGCTCAATGCGTGGAAGGAGAGCGCGGTGACGTGGATCACGCCGACGAGTTCGCAGGCGCAGCTCTTAACCATCGATCCAAACGCGAATGTGCCGCGCCCGCACGGAGTCCCGGCAAACGACGTGCTGCTCTCCATCGAGCGTCCGATGGTCGTAACGATTTGGTACGATCCCGTGACGCTGGTTCCCGACGAAGTAAGCGTGCCGTCGCAGAACGCGACGCTTAAGCGCGAACGACCCTAAACTCGGCGGGCTGGAGTCCTTCGACGAGCTGCGAATCGAGCGGCAACCGGCGCAGCAGCCGCTCGAGCGCGCCGAGCGTGACGCGATGACCGATCACGAGCGTTGCGCGCGCCCCGGCTAAATGCTCGACGACCGGACGAATGCGCGTCGCCGCTTCTTCGATGCTCTCACCGCCGGGGAAGCGGAACGCGACCGGATCGCGCCCGCGTTGCTCGAACAGCTCAGGCTCGTGCTCGGCGACCCATTCGAGCGTCTTACCTTCCCAATCGCCGAAATGGACCTCGCGCAGCAACGGCTCGATGCTAAACGGCACGTCGGGCGCGACGAGCTCGCGGGTTTGCAGTGAGCGCTGCATCGGGCTGACTACGCAGCGTTCAAAGTGAAACTGACTGAGGGCCGCGCGCAGGCGCTTGCATTGCTCGCGTCCCTGTACGCCGAGCGGCGCATCGGTCTTCGAAAGAAAGCGTTTTGAGAGATTCTCTACGGTCGCGCCGTGGCGGCAGAGAACGAGGCTGATGGCGCCCTCTACGCGGCGGCCATCGACGACGTCAGAACGGCATCGCTCATTCCGTGAATGAGCCGCTTGTCGGCCGGCGCAATCGTCGCGAGGACGCCTCCGAGAGTCACGGTCTCTTCACCGGTGACGAAGTAATATGGGCAGAGCCGCACGCGCCCTTCGTATTCGCGGATCTCGTCGCGGTCGCGGTCGAGGTAGCGCTGGCGCACGAGCTTGCCCTTATGGAATCTTTGCAAGATCCAAGGAGTTCGTTCGAACGAGCCGAGTGCGGTTTCGATCGCTTCGGCCCATTCGTCACGGGTAAGATCGTCACCGACTTTTACGCCGCGCGAACCCCAAGCCAACGCTGAGAATCCGGAGGGCTTCACGACGTACGCGCGCTCGCTCTTGGGGAGTGCGATCAGCTGGCGAAAATCCGAGACCGGGGCCCCGCCGGCTTCGAGTCCCGCGATCGTTCCCTGTGGAGGGAGCGGTCGCGGATCGAGGACCCATGTCCTGGGAAAAACCCGCTGCAGACGCGCAAACCGTTCGTCGCCCAGCTCTTGTCGCCAGAGCGGCGCGAGCGCGTGATGGTGGAAGAGCGCGAAGGCAAGTTTCTCTTCGAGCGGCGCCTTCGGCGGCGGCGTCACTCGTACGCGGTTGTGCCGTGCCGCGTAGAGCATCAGTTCTTGCTTGGGGACGTTGAAAAGATCGAAGAGCTCGAAGTTGCGATAGATTGCATCGAGCCGCGCTTCACGACCGTCTTCATGGCGAATAAAGAGGCCGTCTTCGGTGAAGATGATCTCTTCAGGACGCCGCAGCCATGCGTCGGCGAGATCGCGGCGGCGCATCGCAGCCGCGAGCCACTCCATTTCGTTGCGGTAATCGGCCGACTCGTCGGAGACGACGATTGCGACCGTCGGTTTCTCGGCGCGCGTGACGTTGCGCAGCATCGCTGCGAAGCCGGCTGGGATACCGTCTTCGCCGCCAAGACTCTCCATGCCGAGTCCGCAATACGCTTCCGTCATCGCGCCGACGAAGCCCATGCCGCCGGGAATGCTGTCGAGCTCGGTTGCGACGAAGCCGTCGGCGGTGAGAATAAGGTCGGGCCGAATAACGCCGGGAACGTCTTGTTTGAAGCGATTTTGCCGCGCCAGCTTGACGACTTGCTCCGGCTTGCCTTGATCGAGATATTCGGCGATGAACGCCGGGGCAGTGCCGCGCGCGCTGCGATTGTAGAGCGAATTGAGTGCGCGGTAGAAGCGCAGCAGCTCCGGGCCGAGCTGTTCGATTGCTGCGGTGTCGCTTGCGGACAATGCAAACGGCTCGGGGCTGACGCGCCAGGCGATACGCTCGTTTTCATCTTCAACCCGGAAGAGTCCGGGGGGTATCGCTTCGTACAGGTGGTGCGCTTGCTCGCGAGCCGTGAGATTGGGAACCGTCGCCGTACAAGGCATGATTTAAGGAACAGCCCTCCGTCGACAACCGTCGGGGATCTTAGAACTGTTGAAGGCGATGTACCGTCGCCGCATACGTCTTTTGATACCCGCGCCGGGCCTAGGGTTGCAGGGGTCACTTAACCGTGATCGCGCCGGGGGTCAGAAGGGCTCCCTCGACGCGTACGACGCCGCGCGAATAGGCGAGGGTTAAGTGAAGCGTGCCGGATAGGCCAACGCGCGCCAGATCGAGGCTCTCCAGCACCCGCGAAACGCGTTCGCCGGCCATGAAGTGCAGCTCGCTAGAGCGCCGCAGCATTCCGCCGGGCGCCGAATAGGTGGCGGAAACGGGGACGATCAGCTCCTCGGCGCCGTTGGATCGCGGCGCGCCGCTGACGCAATAGGCAATGGTA
>DASXGO010000508.1:0-4889 GCA_036489055.1 Candidatus Cybelea sp.
CTCCGATTCGTCGGGCAACATCTGGATCACAAATACCGGCGCCCTCCAGATTCTCGAGTATTCGCGCACGGGTACGTTACTCGCCACGATCAGCGATCCGTATGGGTTTCCGGCGTCGTGCGCGTTCGACCCGTCCGGAAAGCTCGCCGTGGCCAACATCGAAAGTGGGACGGGCGGCCCAGGCAACATCGTGGCCTTTGCAACCGCCCACAGCGGCGGAGCCATCTATACGAACTCGGCGTTCTACGAATACTTCTTCGTCGGCTATGACCCGAACGGCAACCTGTTCTTCGACGGCACGAACTCGAGCCGCACGTCGAGTTATCTCGCCGAGCTGCCGGCCGGCAGCAGCAACACGACGCTAATCAGTCTGCCCGGCGGAACCTTAGGCCTCGCCGGATTGGTCCAATGGTATCGCAACGGCAACTATCTCGCGCTCGGCGATCAAATGTGCGGCGGCTCGGTAGGCTCGTGCATTTACTGGGTGAGCGTCTCCGGCTCAACCGGTACGATCACCGGTACCACGAACCTAACGAACTACACCGGCGGACAAGTCTGCGATCTCGGGCAAGGCGTAATCGGTGCCGATCGCGAGCGTTTCCTGGCCGGAACGGACTACGAGGGCGTCTGCAGTTACACCCCGACAACGGCCGACCGCTGGCGCTGGGATTCCGGTAGCACGCCTACCAACTACAACAGCACAGCCAGCTTCACCGAACCGGTCGGCGCCGCCATCAGCACCAAATGACTTTGTCACCCTGACCCTTCGACTCGGCGCTACGCGCCTCGCTCAGGACTGCGCGCCTGCGGCGCTTGCGGCTAAGGAAGTGGTGTGACCCTGACCCTTCGACTCGGCGCTACGCGCCTCGCTCAGGACTGCGCGCCTGCGGCGCGTTGGCGCTAAGGAAGTGGTGTCACCCTGACCCTTCGACTCGGCGCTACGCGCCTCGCTCAGGACTGCGCGCCTGCGGCGCTTGGCGCTAAGGAAGTGGTGTCACCCTGAGCGTGTTGGTGCCACCTGAGCCTGTCGAAGGGTGAAACTTTTGCGCTGCCATAACCGTTAATGCGAGCATGCAACACGCGAATGTAACATCGTTTTCTCTTCGCCGTGCCTTCATTGCGCTCGGCATCTGTCTGGCCTTTGCCGCACCTGCGGCCTCCGCCGTCGCCGGTACGAGCGGCGCCATTCGAGGCATCGTCAGCGATTCCGGAAGCGGCACGCCGATCGCCGGCGTTCACTTACGTATCAGCTCGCCGTCACAGATCGTCGAAACGACCACCGATTCCCACGGACACTACGTCGTCTTCGGCTTACAGCCCGACGACTATACCATCACCGCCGTCAAGTCCGGCTACAATCCGCAGTCGTTCGCGGGCGAAAGCGTCTACGCCGATCAGACCCAGGTGTACGACCTTAAGCTCACGACTGCGCCGCCCTCCGGTTCGTAACCTATCCGAACCGACCGGTAATATAATCCTCGGTCCGACGGTCTGAGGGTTTCGTAAAGAGCTTCGCCGTCTCATCGAACTCGATGAGACGGCCGACGCCTTCCTGGTCGGCTAGCATGAACGCGGTGTAATCCGAGACGCGCGCCGCCTGCTGCATGTTGTGCGTCACGGCGACGATCGTGAAGTTATCGCTGAGGCTCGCCATGAGCTCTTCGATCACCGCCGTCGCGATCGGATCGAGCGACGCGGTCGGCTCGTCCATGAGCAAGACCTCCGGTTCCGCTGCCACCGCTCGCGCGATGCAGAGCCGTTGCTGTTGTCCGCCGGAGAGACGCAGCGGGCTCGTGCGTAACTTGTCCTTCACTTCGTCCCAGAGTGCTGCCGCGTGCAGCGCCTGCTCCGCACGATCGATCTTTTGACGGCGGTTGAGGCCCTTGGCGACGCACGCCAGCGTGTTGTCGAGAATCGAGAGTGTCGGAAACGGATTCGGCCGCTGAAAGACCATCCCAACGCGTCGCCGGATCGCCATGGGATCTACGTCGTTGGAATAAATGTCGTCTCCGTCGAGCAGCACGCGCCCTTCCACGCGCGCGTCGAACGCAACCTCGTGAATGCGGTTCAAACACCGGAGCATCGTGGTCTTGCCGCAACCTGAGGGTCCGATTACCGCCGTCACGGCGCAGCGCGGAAACTTGAGCGAGACGTTACCGACGGCCTTACGGTCGCCGTAGTACGCGCTGAGATCGGCGGTCGAAAGCAGCTCTTGCCCGGCGGCCATCGTTGGGGCGTTCAACTGTCGAGGCCCCGCATAGCACGCCGCAGCATCAGGCGAGCACCCAGGCTCAGAGCAAAGACGGCGGTTACCAGCAGAAATGCGCCGGCCCACGCCTGCGACTGCCACTCAGAATAGGGCGAAATCGCGTAGTTGAAGACTTGTAGCGCAAGCACGGCCATCGGACGATTTGGGTTGAACTCCCAAAACTGCGTGCCAAACGCGGTGAAGAGCAGCGGCGCCGTTTCGCCGGTCACGCGCGCGATCGCAAGCAGCAACGCGGTGATGATCGCCGGCCGCGCGGTAGGCAGCACGATACCCACCGTCGCGCGGAAGTTCGACATTCCGAGCGCCAGCGCACCTTCGCGCACGGTTTGCGGTACCGAACGAATCGCTTGTTCCGACGTGCGCACGAGCAACGGCAGCATCAGCATCATGAAGGCAAACGATGCGGAGAAGCCGGAGAAGTGCTTCAGCGGCGCGACGAGCACGGCGTACGCAAAAAGGCCGATGGCAATGCTGGGAACGCCTGACAGCACGTCCGACAGAAACCGCAGCGCTTCGGGAATCGGACCGCGCCCGAAGAGCGCTAAATAGATTCCGGTCAGCAGTCCGATCGGCACCGCCATCGCCATCGCAAGTCCGATGACGACGAACGTACCGACGATCCCGTTTCCGACGCCGCCCCCGGGCACGCCGATCGGGTGCGGGAGCTGGGTCAAGAAGTTCCAATTGATCGCGCCGACGCCTTGCACGACGACATAACCTAGAATCGCGAGCAGCGAACCGGCGGCTAGAATCGCGCAGAACAATGCGAGCGCCGTACCGAGCGCGCCGAATGCACGGCGCCGTCCCAGAGTGCGATAGCGCAGCGTGGCAACCGTCACGTTGAGCCTCTCACGCTCCAAATCATCAGCCGCGCGAGCGCGTTCACAATGACACTCACGATGAAGAGGATTAAGCCGAGCTCGATGAGCGCGCTAATATAAAGGCTGGTTGTGGCTTCGGTGAATTCGTTGGCGATCACGCTCGCCAGCGTATACGACGGTGCGAAGAGTGACGCAGAGATCTCGGGGCGGTTACCGATCACCATCGTTACGGCGATGGTCTCACCGAGTGCGCGCCCGAGCGCGAGCACGCAAGCGCCGAAGATGCCGACGCGAGCCGACGGAAGCACGACCCTCGTTGCGGTCTCCCACTTCGTCGAGCCGAGCGCCATCGAAGCCTCGCGCAAGTCGCGAGGGATCGCCGCGATGACGTCCCGCGAGATCGCCGCCACCGTGGGAACGATCATCAACGCGAGAATGATCCCGGCCGTCAAGAGACCAACGCCGTAGATCGGCCCCGAGAAGAGCGGCGTCCATCCAAGCACTTTTTGGAGCGCAGGCCCGATCGCGGTGCGCACGAACGGCGCGAGCACGAAGAGACCCCACAAGCCGTAAACGACGCTCGGCACGGCAGCGAGCAGCTCGATGAGAAACGAGAGCGGCGCCGCCAGCCAACTTGGCGCGAAGTCAGCGAGGAAAACCGCCGCCATGATGCCGACGAAACCGGCAAGCAAGATCGCGATGAACGACGTCACGACGGTTCCGTAGATCATCGGAAGCGCCCCAAACTTGCTGGCAACCGGATCCCACGCGCTCTGGAAAATGAACGACCCGCCGAAGTGTGCGATCGATGGCCACGAGCCGAGCACGAGCTCGACGAAGAGGCCCACGATCAGCAGCGCAAAGAGAATGCTACCCCCATAGACGACCGCGGCAAAGCCGCGGTCGGCGGGGCTAACGAATCGTGCGACGCGCCGAAACTGCGGCTCCGTTCCTTGTGTCACCCTGATCCTTCGACTTCGCTCAGGACGAAGGGTTACCGCTGCATTTCGTTGAGCGTATGCGAGGCCGTATCTTGGACGTTGCGCGGCAACGGAACGTAATCGACGGATTTCGCGTTGTCCTGTCCCTGGGACCCTACGAGCCAAGCGAGCACGTTGTAAAGGATCTTCGCGCGATCTTTATTCTGCTGATCTCTGTAGACGACAACCCACGAGTAGCCGGAGACCGGCCACGCGTCCGCGGCGCCCGCATCGACGATCGAGAAATTCGTCGCGCTCACTTCCGGCTTCGATGCCGCGGCAGCCGCGACGGCCTCCGGGGAAATCGTGACCCATTTGCCCGCGCGATTCTGCAGCACCGCCGCGTCCATCTTATTTTCGATCACGTATGCTAACTCGACGTAACCGATCGCGCCCGGCGTGCTGCGTACTTGACCGGCCACGCCTTCGTTGCCCTTGGCGCCCACGGCGCTCGGCGCCGGCCACGAAACGCTCTTGCCAGTGCCGACCTTACTCTTCCATTCGGGTGAGACGTGGCTCAGAAAATCGGTGAAGATGTAGCTCGTGCCCGAACCGTCGGAGCGGTGAACGACGACAATCGGCATATCAGGCAGCTTCACGCTCTTGTTCAAGCTCGCAATTCGCGGATCGTTCCACTTGGTAATCTTCCCAAGATAGATGTCCGCAACGACCTGCCTCGACAGGCGAAGTCCGGTGACGCCCGGCAGGTTGTACGCAATCGCCGCGCCGCCCAAGGTGACCGGGATTTGCAGCACCGCCTGACGCGCCCGCGCTAGTTCCTCGGCGTTCATCGGGACGTCGGTCGCGCCGAAGTCTACG